>CAYJJL010000013.1:0-18561 GCA_964370455.1 uncultured Faecalibacterium sp. | reverse complement strand
TATAGGCTTTACAAAATGTGCATTTAGTAATAATATTATTACAACGATATATTTATAAATTTTTTATCACACATTACTTTGTAGTTTAAAGTTAGGAGTGCAAAATGACTATTAAAGAAATTTACGAAAAGTTTGAAAAAATTGGTTGTTTATCTTTTACAACTATTAACGAAGATGGCGACCCTGAATCACGCATTGCGCATTTAAGAGCTTTTGATGATGACGGCATTTATTTTATGACAATGTACACTAAAAGCTTTTACAAACATTTAAAATCGCACAATAAAATTGCTATATGTGGGCTTGGTGCAAACACAGCGGTTAATCACGATGAAAACGGCATGCCTGTTTTTGATGGCGGTTATGCCATACGCATGACAGGTACAACAAAAGAGCTTACCATAGATGAAATAAAAGCTAAAAATAACCCTATGTTTGATATGTGCATTAAAGACCATGAAAAATATAATGCAATGGTTACTTTTTGCATAAGCTCTGCAAGAGGTGATATTTTTGATTATGATTTTGAACTTGCAAATCGTGACCACAAACTTGAGCGCATTTATTTTAGCTATAACGGTGCTGAAGTTAAAAAACGTGGTTTAAAAATAAGTGAAGAAAAATGCATATCTTGCGGACTATGTCGAAAAAAATGTTCTTTTTCGGCAATTGATGTTGAGGACAAAATATATTCAATCAATAGTAACCGATGTGACGAATGTGGTGATTGTTATATAAATTGCCCTGTTAACGCCATATACTACTAATATTAAAACTAGCTTTTAATTAATTTAAGTTTAATTTAAAACTACGTTAAATTAAAAACTTTTAAAACAAAAAAACTGCCAAAACAGAAGTTTTGGCAGTTTTTATTTTGTTTTGAAAAATAATTTTATTTTGCGTATTCCGTAGCTCGGCTTTCACGTATAACGCTAATTTTAATTTGACCTGGGTAATCAAGAGTATCCTCGATTTTTTGTGCTATAGAACGTGCAAGTAAAATAACTTGATCATCGCCAACAGCCTCAGGTTTAACTAAAATGCGAACTTCGCGGCCTGCTTGTACAGCAAACGCTTGCTCAACGCCATCAAAACTTGAAGAAATTTCTTCAAGTGCTTCAAGACGCTTAATGTAGCTTTCTAGGTTTTCTCTACGTGCGCCTGGGCGTGCTGCACTTATAGCATCGGCAGCTTGTATAATAAACGCTAGTGGTGATGTTGCTTCAACATCGCCGTGGTGCGCCTCAATAGCGTGTATAAGCTGTGCGTTTTCTTTATATTTACGGCAAATATCCACACCTATTTGTACGTGTGTGCCTTCAATTTCATGGTCAAGTGCTTTGCCTATATCATGTAAAAGGCCTGCTCTGCGTGCAAGGGCTACATTTATACCCATTTCAGATGCCAACAAACCAGCTATCCATGCAACCTCCAGGCTGTGGTTAAGCACGTTTTGGCCAAAGCTTGTGCGGTATTTTAAGCGGCCAATAAGTTTTACAAGGTCTGGGTGTAGGCTATGTATGCCTAGTTCCATTGCAGCCTTTTCGCCCTCACGCTTCATTTGTAGCTCTAATTCGTTTCTACATTTATCTACAGTTTCTTCAATGCGTGCTGGGTGTATACGGCCGTCAGTAATAAGTTTTTCAAGTGTTAGGCGTGCAACTTCACGTCTTGTTTGGTCAAAGCTTGAAAGTGTGATCGCCTCAGGGGTATCATCAATAATTAAATCTACGCCTGTTGCTGTTTCCAGTGCGCGTATATTGCGACCCTCACGGCCAATTATACGGCCTTTCATTTCGTCGCTAGGTAGGGCAACAACAGTTACAGTAACCTCACTGCAATGATCAGCAGCACAGCGGCTAACCGCTTGAGATATAAGGTTACGTGCCATTGTATCACATTCGTCTTTAATGTTAATTTCGTAGTTTGAAATACGCTGTGCTTTCTCGTGTGATAGCTCGCTATCAACTTTTGCAAGTAAAATTTCTTTAGCTTGCTCTTGAGTTAAAGCTGCAACTTCTTCAAGTTTTGCATCTTGTTCTGCTTGCATAGCTTCTAGCTCAACTAAACGAACTTCAACTTGCTCTGCACGCAATTTGTATGCTTCTTCTTTTTTCTCTAGGGCTTCTTCTTTTTTCTCTAATGTTTCGGTTTTTTTGTCTATGCTAGCTTCTTTTTGATCCATGCGGTTTTCTTGCCTTGAAACTTCTGCTCGACGTTCTTTAATTTCTTGGTCTAGTTCCATGCGTAGGCGAATTGCTTCGTCCTTGCCTTCTAGGATTGTTTCCTTGCGCTTTTGTTCAGCGGGTTTGATGGCATCGTTTACGATGCGCTTTGCTTGTGTTTCAGCATTAATAATTTTAGCCTCAGCGGTTTTGTTTCGGTGCTCTGCACCAATAAAGAAAAAAGCCACGCCAGAAACCACAGCTGAAACAATCGCAACAATAAAGTTGATTACGATTGGTGTCATTTTTTTCTCCTAAATTTTAATATTTTTTGTTTGCCACGCAAGGGATATTTATGCACGTGGCTAGATTTGGAGATGCTGTATTCAAGCAGGCTTTTAATTATTTATAAGTTGTTATGCCCTATCAAGCAAAAATTGCGTACTTGTAGAACTTAGTAAAATACATAAAAAACAAGTTAAACGTTTTGTTTGGTTTGATACACGTTTAATAATAATTAATTTTTGTATCTAAACAAAAGATATATGCGCAACAAGCCATATAGGCTAGGTGTTTTTATCATTTCTTATAATGTAATAGAGCAAAATTTGCTCTTAAAATATATAAAGCATGTGTTTTCTTGGAACAACATCTAGTATTCTTCTTATAATAATATATTATTATGCGTCAATTGTCAAGAATTATTAACAAAAACCATGTGTTGTATATATAGCTAAATATATAAATTTGCATATTTAAAACAACTATTAACTGGTATCACTAAACAAACACTTTTATGTATTTTAATCACATACAAAAACATTGACAAAAATAAAAGAGGCGCTTATACTGAAAAAGTAATATTTGCAACAAGAGTAAAATGCAATTTAATTTTACAACTGTTAAAAAAGGAGAATTATTATGGAAAGAATTGCAAGTTTTTGCGTTGACCATTTAAAACTAAACCCAGGTTTATATGTTTCCCGCCGAGATGAAAAAAACGGCGAAGTTGTAACAACTTTTGATATACGTGTAACTAAACCTAACTGTGAACCAGCCATAGATACAGGCGCACTACACACCATGGAGCATATAGGCGCAACCTTTTTGCGCAACAGCACAAAAACAGGCGACATTGTTTATTTTGGACCTATGGGTTGCAAAACTGGTTTTTACCTTGTAATGTTTGGTGATTTGCAACCAACAGATGTACTAGATTTAATTTTGGATACCTTTAAACACATTGCAGAATTTAAAGGCGACATACCAGGTGCATCACCAGTTGAATGTGGTAACTACTCGCTACAAAACCCAGATATGGCAAATTTTTATGCCAAAAAATATGTTAAAGCCTTAACGGAAAACCCATGCTATATTTATGAGTAAAAATTAAAGCAAAAAGTCTTTACAAAACAGCTAAAAAAGTTTATAATTAGCTAAACGAGCAAAACTTGTTTGAATAATAAAAAACGTAGATGCGAACAAGGCAACTATTCACGCCCCAAAAGAGAGAGCCACCACCTTTTTAAAGGTGTGCTGTGAGTGGCTTTGGTAGCACATATTTGTCACCACCGCTGAGTGCAGGGCGAACCCTGTCGGCATTGGCCCGTTATAGCCAAAACGAGTGGCAATTTATATAATTGCAATTCGGGTGGAACCATGGAGTTGTTATTGACACTTCACCCCGTTTTTTCGGGGTGAAGTGTTTTTTTATGCACATTTCAGCAAACAATAAATACCAAAATGCTTTGTTTGATGTGCGAAAGGAGTTTTAATTATGATTAAAGTAAATCTAAAAGGAGAAATCCGAGAATTTGAAAACGGCATAAGCATTGCTGAACTTACAAAAAGCATTAGCATGGGCTTATATCGCAACGCAACAAGCGCAAAACTAAACGGCGAACTTGTTGATTTGCGTAAAACACTAACAGAAGATTGCGAAGTTGAAATTTTAACTTTCGATAGCGAGGGTGGCAAACATGCATTTTGGCACACAGCTGGCCATGTACTTGCACAAGCAGTACAGCGCTTATACCCTGGCACAAAATTTGGTATAGGCCCAGCACTTGACGATGGTTTTTACTATGACATGAAATATACTCGCCCACTTGTGCCAGATGATTTTACCGCAATTGAAGCTGAGATGAAAAAAATATTTAAAGCCGATTATGCAATTGAACAACGCATAATCACACTAGAAGAAGGCAAGACTATATTTGCTGACCAGCCATATAAACTAGAACTTATTGAAGAATACGCTGAAAAAGGCTGGGAGCTTTCAGTTTATACACAAGATGATTTCACCGACCTATGTGCTGGCCCACACCTAATGAGCACAGGCGCAATGAAAGCTGTTAAACTAACACAAGCAACTGCGGCTTACTGGCGTGGTGATTCAAGCAAAGATAGCCTAACACGTGTTTATGGTGTAACTTACCCTAAAGCTGCACAGCTTGAAGAACACCTAAAACGTGTTGAGGAAGCACTAAGCCGTGACCATAACAAAATTGGACGCGAGCTTGAATATTTTACAACAGTTGAGGCTATAGGCCAAGGTTTGCCAATTTTGCTACCTAACGGCTCAAGAGTTATTCAACTTTTACAGCGCTGGATAGAGGACGAAGAGCAAGCAAGAGGTTATGTTTTAACAAAAACACCTATGATGGCAAAACGTGACCTTTACAAAATTTCTGGACACTGGGATCACTACCTTGACGGTATGTTTATACTAGGCGACCCACACGACGAAGAAAAAGAGTGCTTTGCCTTGCGCCCTATGACATGCCCTTTCCAGTATCAAGTGTTTTTAAACCGCAAACGTAGCTACCGTGATTTACCAATGCGCCTTGGCGAAACAAGCACACTTTTCCGCAATGAGGAATCAGGCGAAATGCATGGTTTAACTCGTGTGCGCCAATTTACAATTTCAGAGGGGCACTTAATTGTGCGCCCAGACCAACTTGAAGAAGAATTTGAAGGCACAGTAGCACTTGCACGCTACACAATGGACACTTTAGGCTTAACAGAGGATGTAACTTACCGCTTTAGTCAATGGGACCCAGCAAACCCTGGCAACAAATACGAAGGCACAGCAGAGCAATGGGAAACAGCACAAGCATCTATGAAGAAAATTTTAGATGATTTGAAAATTGATTATAAAGTTGGTATAGATGAAGCTGCTTTCTACGGCCCTAAACTTGATATACAACTAAAAAATGTTTTTGGCAAAGAAGATACTTTAATAACAATACAAATTGATATGCTACTTGCAGAGCGTTTTGGCATGACATACACAGGCGAGGACGGTGAGCAACACTTACCATATATTATACACCGCACTAGTGTTGGTTGCTACGAACGTACACTTGCATCTTTACTTGAAAAATTTGGAGGCGCTTTGCCAACATGGTTGATGCCACGCCAAGTGCTAGTAGTACCTATCACTGACCGCCAGCACGAATATGCACAAGAAGTTAACGCAAAACTACTAAAAGCTGGCATACGTAGCGAAATTGATACACGTAGCGAAAAAATGCAATATAAATTGCGTGAAGCAAAACTGAAAAAAACACCTTATATTTTAGTTGTAGGCGAAAAAGAGAAGGAAGCTGGTGCTGTGGCAGTAAACGCACGCACTGAAGAACGTGGCGGTATTAAGGCGGTAGACGATTTTATTGCTCAAATACTCACAGAAATTGCTACAAAAGCCTTAAAATAAGGGCACTTATGCCGAAAAATTAAAAAAAGCAAAAAAAAATAAAAAAAATCGCAAAAAACACTTGCTTTTTGTTTTCATATGCGATATAATAATCGAGCGGCAAAACACAGAGGCGTTGAGCCGCTCGAAAATATGCGATTGTAGCTCAGTCGGTAGAGCATCTGACTTTTAATCAGAGGGTCCGGGGTTCGAGTTCCCGCAATCGCATCTAAAACACACCAAGTCGAAAAGACGAGGTGTGTTTTTTTATTTATTAAAGGTGCTATATAATTACTTTTGTAATTGTTTGCCACAAAAAAATACAATTATATTTTTTTATGTTTTTGCATAATCACACTATAAAAACTAAAATACAATGTATAATTTAAAATATTACGAAAAACCTTTGTGTTACAAGCTTTTTACGCCAATTACAAACTATTACTTAATATTTAATTTTATAAAATACCTTCATTTATTTAGCTTAATCTAGAGCCTTGCCGAAAAGCAAGCTTATTTTTTCTTTAAATTTAGTGAATAATGCTGTTGATTTTGCACACAATTAGTGGTAAACTAGAAAAAACAAATAAATTTAGCTATAATTTTATTTGTTTCGAGGGGAGCTACTATTTAAATAAAAATATGTGGCGCTTATTACTAACCAACCCAAACGGCGTAAGCCGTTCTCCTCCCTCTATTCTTTTCTTTGATACCTCCCCAAGGTGTCGAAAACTCGTCCAATGTTTGCTTAAGCTAATATTGGGCGTGTTTTTTTTACTCGCGTTTGAAATTGTTCGATTGCCACGTAAAAGGCGAGAGCAATTACTTTAAACAAAATTATAAATAATCAAAGCGCAACGAAGATTATTTTTATAGACTCAGCTAAAATCGCATAAATATTTAGTTTTTAAGCACTTTTCTTAAACTGTTTACAATATCATCATAATTATGATAACATTATATGATAATAATACTAATAACGAATAGTAGAAAGGAGATTTATTTTGTTCGATTCAATAATTATAGGCAACGGACCTGCTGGTATTTCTGCTGCGCTGTATTTACTACGTGCAAAGCGCACTGTGTTGATAATTGGCAAAGATATAGGCGCACTAGAAAAAGCCCATATAATAGAAAATTACTATGGACTACCTGCACCAATATCAGGTGCTGAACTGCACGCTAACGGTTTAAAGCAAGCTGAGGCACTAGGTGCTGAGTTTTCAAGCGAAGAAGTACTTGGGCTTGGCTACGGCAGCGAGGGTTTTATTGTGCAAACTAAAACACAAAGCTTAGAGGCTAAAACTGTTTTGCTTGCAACAGGCGCACCACGCTCGAAATTAAATATAAAAGGCTTAAAGGAGCTTGAAGGCAAAGGTGTTAGCTACTGCGCTATTTGCGATGCGTTTTTCTTCCGTGGGAAAAACGTTGCTGTTATAGGCAATGCAGAGTTTGCCCTGCACGAAATAGCCGACCTTGCCCCACATGCCTCAAAAATAACTCTTTTAACAAATGGCAAAGAACTAAAAATAACTCCACCTGAAAACGTTGAAGTTATTGAAACCGCCATTGAAAGCTTAGCTGGTGAAGATCGCTTAAATGCCGTTAACTTTAAAGATGGCACAAGCCTAGCCTTGGACGGTGTATTTTTAGCCTTAGGACAAGCTGCCGCTAGTGACTTAGCACGTAAAGTAGGTGCTATGGTAGATGGCAACTCGATAGTAGTTGACACCGACATGAAAACCACTGTACCTTCACTTTTTGCTGCTGGCGATTGTATTGGCGGAGTTTTACAAATTTCGACCGCTGTTGGCGAGGGTGCAAAAGCTGGGCTTAGCATGATAGCTCAGCTACGAAAAACTTGAAGTAAATAATTTAAAACACACCTAAAAGTTAAGTTAAAATTATTTGCACATAGATTTTTTGCGATTTTTTCTATAAATTATAAAAAGAAAAACTCCAAAAAAACCATGAGTTCGAAAAAATCTTTGAACTCAATATATTAAAACGTTATTCTGAAAGGAGAATAATTATGGCAGTTAATGTTATTACAAAAGAAAATTTTAGTGCGATTATAGCAACTGGAACTACACTTATTGATTTTTGGGCACCTTGGTGCGGCCCTTGCCGTGCGATAGGCCCTGTTGTTGAAGAAATTGCCGATGAAAACCCAGATGTAAAAGTTGGCAAAGTTAACGTTGATGAACAACCTGAACATGCTGCACAGTTTGGTGTTATGCGCATACCAACTTTAATTAGTTTTAAAGACGGGGAAAAACATAAAACAATGGGGGGCGTACACAGTAAAAGCGATTTGCTAGAATTAATTAAATAATATTTATACAAAGGTTTTCTTTAAATGTTTAATACGATACACAAAGAAAACCTTTGTTTTTATTAGCGGTGATATATACTCAACAAATATAGGAGGAAAAACATGACATACGAAATTTTAGGCGATAACTTACCAGTTGTATTATGCAGGCTAGAAAACGGCGAAAGTGTTATTAACGAAAGTGGCTCAATGGCTTGGATGACCCCAAACATGAAAAAGGAAACAATTGCTGGCGGCATAGGCAAAGTTTTTGGGCGCATGTTCACTGGTGAAAATATGTTCCAAAACCGTTATACTGCCGAGGGTGGCCCTGGTGAAATTGCGTTTGCGTCATCTTTCCCTGGTGCTATTTTAGCTATACCTGTTAGCCCTGGCACTGAAATTATTTTACAAAAATCTGCATTTTTAGCTGCAACTGCTGGTGTGGAGCTTTCAGTATTTTTTAACAAAAAACTTGCCGCTGGCTTTTTTGGCGGTGAGGGTTTCATCATGCAAAAAGTTACTGGCAACGGCTTAGTGTTTGTTGAGGTTGATGGATATGCAAATAGCTATGATTTTGATGCTGGGCATTCTATGGAAGTTGATACAGGCAATTTATTAATGATGGATGCAACTTGCTCTATGGATATTAAAACTGTGCCAGGCGTTAAAAATATGCTATTTGGTGGCGAGGGTGTGTTTAACACTGTTGTTACTGGCCCTGGCCGAGTATCTTTCCAAAGCATGCCTGTTAGTGGCGTTGCGGCAGCACTACAACCATTTTTAATTACTAAATCATAATAAAAATACATAAGGCGCTATTTTAACTTTCACCTAACCGATAAAAGATACCCAGCTACTTTGGTTATCTGCTAACAGTTAGTACCACTATATACCACAAAATAAATAAAAATAAGCTCACTTTGCGTTTAATTTGCAAAGTGAGCTTATTTTCATGTTATAATTTTACCATTTCGAGCCTTCCACCAGTATGAACTACATATTGATGTGTAAACCCTGCTTTTTTTGCACATTCTGCCGCTTGCTCAAAGCCAAAGCATAAATTTTCGGCACTGTGGGCATCTGCCGTTATAGTTATTTTACCGCCCATTTTTTGCCATTCAGCTAGTAAAAAATCCGAGGGGTAAAAATCATCTCTATAGCCACGTGATACCGCACCTGTATTAATTTCTATAAGGCAATCATTTTCTCTCGCTACTTTTAAAGCATTTAGTGCCGCTGATACATACCGTGGTGCAGTTTCATCAAAAAAGATATATGGAGATTTTTTATCATCAGCAATATTTTGCTCATCAGTTGCTATTTTACATGGTTTGTTTAGTTTTTTTATCAAATCAAAATGTCCGAGCACTGTTGGTTTCATTTGTGCCATTTTAGCAACGTTTGCAAAATACGCTTCTACTGCTAGGTACGCTTCGCCATTATATAGCTCGTCTATACCATTTTGCATGTCTTGTGCTGTGTTATCAACAGGGTAAGGCATTTTATCTTGCTCTTGCAAATAATGTACGCTACCCACCCAGTAATCTAGTGCAAAACCTGATTTTTGTATTGCATCAAAATCAGGAAACACCCTTTGTGATACACCAAAAACATCATTATCACATAAAAAATCCCACTCTATACCAAGTAAAATTTCTAATTTTGGTGCAAACTCTGCTTTTAATTCAAGCAACTCTTTTGCATAGGCAATGCTGCCTTCTTTTGTCATGCAATATGACATATCCGTTGCCATAGCAGCGTGTCCGCTCATGCCTAGTGTTTTTAAGCCTAGCTCACATGCTTTTTCTGCCATTTGGCGCAATGTGTGTTTACCATCGCAATATGTTGAATGATTATGCACACTCGCAATAAACTTATTCATATTAACCCATACGCTCCTGCTTAACTTTGTGGTCAATTACATGGCGAGATTCAAGCGCACGTGTAATATCCTCTAAAGATATGCCAGCTTCTACCATTAACACCATTAAGTGATACAAAACATCGCCAATTTCATAAACTGTTTCTTCTTTATCATTTTTTGCAGCAGCAATAATAACCTCTGTGCATTCCTCGCCCACTTTTTTAAGTATTTTATCCATGCCTTTTTCAAACAAATATGTTGTATAGCTGCCCTCTTTAGGCTGTGTTTTGCGCCCTGCAATTAAGTTATAAAGCGCTGTGTAGCTAAACTGCTTTAATTCATCACTAATGTAAATATCGTTAAAAAAGCAACTCTCTGCGCCTGTGTGACACGCAGGGCCATTTTTTACAACCTCTACAACTAATGCATCTCCATCGCAATCAGTTGTTATGCTAACAACTGATTGGCAGTTGCCTGAAGTTTCACCTTTGCGCCAAATTTCGCCACGACTTCTGCTCCAAAACACTGTGCGTTTTTCAGCTACTGTTAGTGCTAAGGTTTCCTCGTTCATATATGCTAGTGTTAAAATTTCTTTAGTGTAGTGGTCTTGCACAATTGCTGGTATCAGACCTTTTTCATCAAATTTAAGTTGCATATTTTCTCCTTTTATCTCGCACGATTTAAAGTGCAAATTAAAATTTATGATATGGTAGCACAATGCCCCTTATCGTTTTTTTATTTAGTTACAATATCATTATAAACGCATTTCAACACCGTTTTTATTTAAATAACTTTTTAAATCTTTTATCTCTAATAATTTAGTGTGGAATATCCCTGCCGCTAAACCTGCATCAATGCCTTTATGTCCAAAAAGTTCTAAAAAATCTTCTTTTTTTCCTGCGCCACCAGAGGCTATTATAGGCACATTTACAAGTTCTGCAACTGCGTCTAGCATTTCTAAATCAAAACCTTTGCGCACACCATCTGTATCTATGCTGTTTAGGCAAATTTCACCAGCGCCATTAGCTACACCAAGCTTTATCCACTCTAGCGCATCCAGGCCTGTGTTTTCTCGCCCACCTTTTGCAAACACTGTAAATTTACCATCCACACGTTTTACATCTACTGAAAGCACAACACATTGGTCGCCATATTTTTTTGCAGCAGCTGTTATAAGTTTAGGTTCTTTTAATGCGCCCGAATTAACCGAAACTTTATCAGCACCGCATTTTAACACCCTATCAAAATCATCTAGTGTGTTTATACCTCCGCCGACAGTCAAAGGTATAAATATCTCAGAGGCTACACGTTTTAATATATCCGTAAAAAGCGCGCGTTTTTCAAAACTTGCAGTGATATCATAAAAAACAAGCTCATCCGCACCAGCTACATTATACATGCGAGCCATATCAACAGGGTCTGCTATATCTTTAACAACCTCAAAATTAACACCTTTTACTACTCTCCCATCACGCACATCTAAGCACGGAATAATACGTTTTGTTATCATTTGCTACTCCTGTACTGTTTGTATATAATCAATAATAACATTCACATCACGTAAAATTTACGTTTTGTAGTTATTTATTGAAAAGTATTTATAACCTCATTTAAATTTAATGCACCAGCATATAGGCTTTTACCCAATATTGCCGCCTTTGTACCGTAGCCTTTTAAAATGTGCATTTCTTCCATGCTACAAATGCCACCGCTTGCGGTAACTGCAAGGTTTGGTAGCTCTTTTGCTAGTTGCTCATATAAAGGCAAATTCGTGCCTTGCATTGCGCCATCTTTTGCTATATCAGTGTAAATAACAGCCGAGCAACCAACATCAAATAAACGTTTGCAAAATTCAACGCCTTTTTCCTTGCTAGTTTCAAGCCAGCCAGCGGTTGCAACATAGCCATCACGCGCATCTACACCAACTGCTATTTTATCGCCATATTTTTTAATCATGTTTGTTGTAAAATCAAAATCTTTAACTGCAACTGTGCCTAAAATACAGCGTGAAACACCTAGTGCTAAATATTGCTCTATACGTTCTTCTGTACGTATGCCACCGCCAACTTCTATATAAAGTCCGCTTGTGGTTGCTATGTTTTTTATTGTTTCAAAGTTTGCAATTGTACCGTCTTTTGCGCCGTCTAAATCTACAACGTGCAAAAATCTTGCACCAGCATCAAAAAACTCTTTAGCCTGTGTTGCTGGGTCGGCATCGTAAACTGTCATTTTATTATAATCGCCTTGTGTTAAGCGCACAACACGCCCACCACGCAAATCAATCGCTGGAAAGATATCCATTTTTTTGCTCCTTAACTTTTCACTTGAACTAAAATCGTCGCTTTCGACACCTTAACTCTTTACTTTTTATTATTCACTTTTCGCTTAAACTAAAGCTCTGCAAAACCTTTTAAAAGTCGCAAGCCGGTATCACCTGATTTTTCTGGGTGGAACTGCGCACCATATACATTGCCACTGCGTACCACACCTGTTACATTTACATGATATTCGCTAGTTGCAAGCGTGCTTTCCTCGCAGTTTTTTGCATAAAAACTATGCACATAATAAACATACTCTCCATTTTTTATATATTTAAAAAATGCATCATCTTTTTTTATACGCAATGCGTTCCAACCAATTTGAGGTACTTTTAATTGTGCGCCTTTTAAATCTGTTTCAAGTGGGCAAACCTCGCCTTTAATAAAACCTAAACCATCGTGCTCGCCATATTCGTGGCTTTTATCAAAAAGTAATTGCATACCAAGGCAAATGCCAAGCAAAGGTTTTTTTTGTGCTTGCTCCTTTAAAGTTGGCACTAAACCAGTTGCGTTTAACTTTGCCATTGCATCGCCAAAAGCACCAACACCAGGCAAAATTATTTTATCCGCTACAATTAAATCTTCCGCTTTTGCTGTAACTATGCTTTCAAGCCCAAGGTTTTCAAGGCTAGAGCGTAGGCTAAAAAGGTTACCCACACCGTAATCAACTATAGCTATCATACAAGCATTCCTTTCGTGGAGGGTATTTCATCCGCATGTTCTTTATCTATCCTAACAGCGCTCGCTAGTGCACGTGCCATACCTTTAAACGCCGCCTCTAGTATATGGTGAGTATTTTCACCACTAAACTGCTTAAAGTGTAAAGTTGCTGGCAAGTTGCGTGCAAGTGCAAGCCAAAATTCTTTTGCACATTCTACATCAAAATCGCCTACTTTTTCAGTAGGGCAAGTTATGTCATAACCCAAAGTTGCACGCCCTGATATATCAACAGCACACATCATTAAAACTTCGTCCATAGGCATAATAAATGATCCGTAACGTTTTATACCACGCATTTCACCTAAAGCACGTGCAAACGCTTGCCCCAAAGCTATGCCTATATCCTCGGCTGTGTGGTGATAATCTACATGTGCATCACCTGTGCATTTTAAGTTTAAATCAAAGCGGCCGTGGCGAGCAAATAGTTCTAACATATGGTTTAAAAACCCACAGCCTGTATCAACGTGGTAGCGCCCTACTCCATCAAGGTTTAAAATAAGCTCTATATTTGTTTCGGTTGTTTCTCGCTTTAGGGTTACTTCTCTAATGTTCATTCTGACGCCTCCCTCAAAATCTCTTCAACTTTTTCAAAAAACACTTGCATTTGTGCATTTGTGCCTATTGTTATGCGTATATAATCCTCTATACGGTTTGTGTTAAAATGGCGTATTAACACACCTTTTTCTTTTAGCTTTTCATAAAACTCTTTACCTGAAACTTTATTATGCTTTGCAAAAATAAAGTTTGTTTTTGAACGCAAAAGTTTAAAACCTAAGTTTATTAAGCGTATAGTTGTTGCCTCACGTGTTGCTATTATTTGCTCACATGTTTTTTTGAAGTACGCTGTATCCTCCATTATTGCTTCGCCTATACGTAAAGTTAGGCTATTTACGTTATACGGATTTACGCTAAATTTAACAGCGTTTAAATCAGCTATTAAAGCGGCATTACCCATAGCAAAACCTAACCTGCCACCTGCAAAAGAACGAGATTTTGAAAAAGTTTGCACAACTAGCAAATTTTCATAGCTATTTATAAGCGATACAGCACTTTGTGCGCCGAAATCCACATAAGCTTCATCAACAATAACAACGCTTTCAAGGTTATTTGCAGCTATACTTGCAATATCCTCTAGCGAGAGTGCTAAGCCTGTTGGCGCATTTGGGTTTGCAATAACAATAGTATGCCCTATGTGATAATAAGTAGTTGGGTCTATTGTAAAATCTGTACGCAATGGCACTATATCCATTGGTATATGCAATAAATCACACCAAACAGCATAACACCCATATGTTATATCTGCTAGGCAAAGTGGGTTTTCCTCATCACAAAAGGCACGCAGTGCAAAAAACAAGTTTTCGTCGCTACCATTACCCACCATAACTTGCTCTGGTTTGAGCCCTTTTTGTTTTGCTATGCTCGCAATAAGTTTTGCACAGGTAGGGTCGCTATATAATCGTAAATTTTCTATATTTTCACGCTCTATAATTTCGCACGCATTTGGTGATGGCGGGTATGGGTTTTCGTTTGTATTTAATTTTATATATTGCTTATCTTGTGGTTGTTCGCCCGGCACATATGGCACAAGTTTTTTTAAAGAACGTGTGAGAAATTTACTCATTTTATATCACCCTAACCTTGTTTAAACTTTTTTTGACTTATTTGTATTTATTTTTCAAAACGTATGCTAACACTTTTTGCGTGTGCATGTAAGCCTTCTCTTTCAGCAAAATCTGAAATGCGTGGTTGTACTTTTTCTAGTGCATCTTTAGCGTAGTATATAAAGCTAGATTTTTTAACAAAATCATCAACACCAAGTGGGCTAGAAAAACGTGCTGTACCACTTGTTGGCAAGGTATGGTTAGGCCCCGCAAAATAATCGCCTAAAGCCTCTGGCACGTGCTTGCCCATAAATATGCTACCTGCATTTTTAATCTTGCCTAGCATTGCAAATGGGTCTTCTACACAAAGCTCCAAATGTTCTGGAGCAATTTTGTTTGAAACCTCTATCGCTTGTTCGAAGTTATCGCATACTATTATTTTACCGTTTACATCTATACTTTCGCGTGCTATATCTGCACGTGGTAATAATGGTATTTGCACTTCAAGTTCTGCTTGTACCGCTTTGGCTAGCTGCTCATCATCAGTTACTAGCACTGCACTTGCTAGGCGGTCGTGTTCTGCTTGGCTTAATAAATCCGCCGCTATCCATGCTGGGTTGCAAGCGCCATCAGCAAGCACTAAAATTTCGCTAGGGCCAGCTATCATATCTATGCCCACTTTGCCGTAAACTTTACGTTTTGCTGTTGCAACATAAACATTACCTGGGCCAACAATTTTATCTACTGCTGGTACACTTTGTGTGCCATATGCCAAAGCTGCAACCGCCTGTGCACCACCAGTTTTAAATATTTTTGTAACACCTGCAATTTTTGCAGCCGCCAGTATTACGGGTGCAATTTTACCATCTTTACCTGCTGGTGTAACCATAACAATTTCTTTAACACCTGCCACTTTTGCTGGTATAACATCCATTAACACTGTTGATGGATATGCTGCTGTACCACCTGGCACATAAACACCAGCTTTTTCTATAGGTGTGTATTTTTGTCCCAAGATAACGCCATCTTCCTCGTTTAGCATAAAATCCTTATGCACTTGTGCTTTATGGAAACGCTCTATATTAGCAGCCGCCATGCGCAATGTTTCTATAAAATATTCGTCTGTATTTGCAAAAGCCTCGCTTATTTCTTGCTCTGTTACAGTTATGCTGTCAAGCTCAGCTTTATCAAATTTTGCAGCGTAATCTATAAGTGCAGCATCGCCCCTTGCGATAACATCAGCAATAATAGTATCAACTACTGCTTCAACGTCTTTTTCAGCACCTATATCACGGTTTAATATTTGTTCTGGTTTTAAATCAGAAAGTTTGTGCAATGCAATCATTTTTCAAGCTCCTTTTTTAATTTTTCAAGCATGCTTTGTAGCGCCTCACCTTTAAATTGGTAACTTTGCTTATTTGCGATAAACCTCGCTGAAATATCCATAAATTCGCAAACCACTTCAAGCCCGTTTTCACGCAAGGTACTACCTGTTTCAACTATATCTACAATTACATCCGAAAGTCCCAAAAGCGGCGCAAGCTCAATAGAACCATTTAGTTTTATTATATCTATATCCCTGCCTATGCTAGTGTAATAAGTTTTTGCAATTTCCGTAAATTTAGTGGCAACACGGACAGGGCGAGATGTATCGTCTTTATAACCTTTTTGTGCTGCAACACACATACGACACTTGCCAAGCTGTGTATCTAAAAGCTCATAAACATCGCTATTTGCATCTTTTAAAATATCTTTACCCACTATGCCTACATCTGCCGCGCCATGTTCAACGTAAATTGCAACATCACTAGGTTTAACTAAAAAGTAACATATGCCAGCATCTTTGTTTTCTACAACTAGTTTACGTGAATTGTTATAATCTTCATCACAACCATAGCCAGCATTTTTAAGTAATGCGTATACTTTATCTCCAAGGCGGCCTTTAGGTAAGGCGACACGTATCATATCTTGCCCTTGTTTATTGCTGTTTTCAGGCAAATAATCACGTCTGTCTAGTTCATCTAAATAAATAGCAAAACCTATTGCTTTTGTGCCTTTACTAAACTTTTGTAAAAGTTTATCGTAACGCCCACCTTGTAGCACTGGGCGAGCAAGACCAGATAAGTATCCATGAAAAACAAGGCCGTTATAATATTCCATATCGCCTGCTAGGCTAAAATCTAGACGTACTTTTTGGTTTAGATTTTCAAAAATAGGTTTTAGTGTGTTTAGCTCGTCTAAAGCTTTTTGCATTGTTTCGTTTAGGCAGCTTTTTTGTGCTTTTTCTAGCACTGTTTCAAAATCACCTTCAAAAGTAATTAGAGCTTGCAAAATATTAATGCCGTTTTCGGTTATATCTAGTTTTTCGGCTAAAATGCGCAAATCGTGAGCATTTTTATTACGTATTAAAGGTATTAATTTGTGCTGTGCCTCAAGTGATGCGCCCATAGCCTCAAGCAAACCAAAGATATAACCCATGTGCCCTATTTCAAGCACTGTATCATCGCCCATGACTTTTAGCGAGTTTAATGCTAAGTTTATAAGCTCGGCAGTTTGTGTGTTTTCCACTGCACCCAAAAATTCAACACCCATTTGTGCTATCTCTCTGTAACTGCGACTTTCAGCAGCAGGGCGATATACATTTTCGTTGTAATAATAGCGTAGTGTTTCGTTGCCTTTTGGTTTTGCACTTTTTGCTATGCTTAATGTTACATCAGGCTTTAGCGCAAGCAGGCGACCATCTAAATCCGTAAAAGTGATAACTTGTTGTGTTGGCAAAAAAGCGCTATTTTCTTGATATAATGCATATTCCTCAAAGCGGCTCATACGGTAGAGATTGCACGAGGCTTTTTCGTATAAAGCACGTAGTGAAAGTGATATGCGCTCTTTAGAAGATAAAAAATCAAACTGTAAATCCATAATAATATCCCTTTATTTTAAGTGAATAAGTGTTATTTGAACTTGCTTTAAATCACTGTATTTAAATATGTATAATGCTTTTGAAATAGCATCTTTATATATTATACTTTATCTTTGTAAAGTTGTAAAGTGTAAAAGTGAATTTTTGTATTTTTTAATATAGATTTTATAAATAACAAATTATTATTAATACGATAATTTAAATATATTATCGTATTTTTTATTAACGTGCTCAGTTTTTATTATTTTTGCTGTAGCAACTTTGAGCTTAAGCTCAAAATGCACTGCGGTATCAACATCGCAAAAACAATAAAAATATGCGCTTTATATTTTTAAACTAGTAATATAAATAAAAAGGTGCAAGTAGCACCTTTTTATGGATAAATTTAGACTACGAAAATTATCTGAATACGCTATTTTAAGATTATCCTCGCATTTTTAATTTTGAGTGCTACCTTATTCGTATTTTTGCGCTTCCATAGTACTATGTTTAAGTTCAAAGTAAATTAAAAAGCTCAATATTGCACGTAATAAGATAACCGCACCTAAAACTGCAAGTTCGCTTAAATCGTGTACAACTACTGTTTTTAGTATTTCGGCTGCCATTTTAAATTCTAGCGCAGTTGCCAGTCCGTTTGCTAAATCTGATTGAAAAGAATAATGTTTATGAAAAAAAGTAACTAATATATATTCAGCAAAAGTTTGTACAATGCTCCAACCAACTACGAGTATGCCCATAAACTCTGCAAGAGCTATAACGTATGGAATAATAAGATAGTTTAACTCTTCTAAAAACATGTAATTAACCTTTCTGTGTATGAGGAACATTCAATCAAAAAAATAGTTAAATTGTTAGGTTTAGCGTAATTATATATGAATTAATTATAGGCTTAAAACAAAGAAATGTCAAGAAAAAGCAAAGGCTCTAAAAAATTTTTGCTAGCAAAACAAAAAACATAG
>CAYJJL010000012.1:3219-18638 GCA_964370455.1 uncultured Faecalibacterium sp. | reverse complement strand
ATTAAATCAGTTTTTTCAATAACTTGTTTTATTGTCATAAAACCTCCTATAAATACCGGTTAGCGCCCTTTGTGCCCACCATTTTTTGGGCGGCTATATAGGGCGCTAACCCTCATTTGCACTTACTTATTATTACAAGTAAGTTTTACATTTTCGATTTTTGGGTCGCTTGCTCTATGCGCCTAGCTGTTATTTCATCCTGCGTTTCAGAATGCTCTAGCACCTCTGCAACTTCAAACGGCACGGCAATTTCTTCGCCACGGCGTATTTGATAATTTCTACCATTTACACTCACAAAAACATCACCTTTATATCTATCGTTATCTTTAAACAGTTTAATATTAACTGTTTTTGCCACCTGTGCCTTTGGCTCTGTGGCATTTGCTTTTGATTGTGTCATAAAAACCTCCTATTAATTTGCTGCGGCAGTTTCGCTATAGCTTGATAAGCTTTCTATGCGCACCATGTACTGTTCAACTAATCTTTCAGCGCATTTTAGCCCTTTCCAACCTATAGATGCACGTTGGTTTAATGGGTCATCGCCATAACCTAGTTGTTTAACTATGTGCTCTAAACCGCCACCTTCTAGCTCGGTTACACCATATGCGTGTGCACCTAGCACTAGTGTGCCAAAAACAGCATAATTTACACCAGCTGATTTTTCAGGGCAGGTTGAATCTTTCCAAACTTTAGCTTCGCTTGTTTCC
Source organism: uncultured Faecalibacterium sp. (assembly GCA_964370455.1). Lineage (GTDB taxonomy): Bacteria > Bacillota > Clostridia > Oscillospirales > Ruminococcaceae > Faecalibacterium. Next base: position 17,931 of record CAYJJL010000012.1, on the reverse strand, counting down.
ACAAAACGTATATTGCCAAGTTTGCCTATTTCGCCGTTAAAAATTGCATCTGGGTTTGCATACTTTGAAACCTCTAAAAAGTCTTTGTTACTTTTTAAGTCATACGCTGCATAAGGGTGAATAATCGCCACAAAACTATCACCTATTGTGTCTGCGTTCATAGCGCCAAGTTGAGCTGCCGCACGCAAAAACACATTCATTGTTAGTTTTGAGTTCATTGTTAGATTTTTACGGCTTGTAACCTCAGTTTCAGTGCCATCAGCAGCTACAACTGGGCAATAAATAACATTTGTACCACCTGCGAGCACATCTCTTGTTATTGTATCCATTGTACGCCCTGCCTGGCTTGCAAGCACTTTTGTAGCGTTGATAATATTATTATCAATCGCTGTCATGCTTAAAACATCGCTTTCGGGTGTCCAGCCACCATACTGTGCCATGGTAGCTGTTACTGTTGAAACATTTAAGCTTTGACCATCAGGTGTAACACCCTCTGTTAGTGGTGTAGTGGCTTTTGGCAAGCTATCATATTTACGAAACTCTATGGTTTTACCGCCATTTTGTGGTATAGGGTAAAAATCGCCAAATTGGTCGTGTATAAGTTTTGGCTCGGCTTGATCTATCAAGCGTTTTTCGTAAAATGTTTTCATCTCAGCAGACATGCCTGGCGATTCAGTAGTATTTGCATTTGTGTTTTCTGCAAAAAATTGCAAATCAAAATTAAAATCAACTGCATGATTATCAAAACAATTTTTCATATTTCTTCTCCTTAATAATAGTTTTTCTGAAATAATTTCAGCTAAAAAAGGATTTTTTCGCCTCGCATTACACGGCGTTCGATTTCCTCCCTGTCAGCACGGGAAAGCCCCGAAACATCGTTTTTTACGACAGCACCTGCACGTGGTGTTGTGCCGTTTTCCGCTGGTCTGCCTGAACGGTCGGTTATCCTTGCCACCATGCCTTTTGTAACTTGGTCGGCTGTGTATTGCATAGCACCGCCAAGTATTTTATCAAGGTGGCTTGCCTCATATGCCTTGCGCAACGAAACACCAGAGCGCAATAAACGTGAAAATTCTGGGTTTTTTACCTCTTTACCAAAATCAAAATCAGGGTAAATTTCTTTCAACTTTGCACCATCTTGTACCCATCGACCATAGATTTTATCCGCCGCTTTTTGTGCATTTGTCATCTGCACGTTACTGCGCAAACGTGCATTTTCGCTTTCAAGTTCTTTCATTCGGCGCACCTCTTCAACAGTTAACCCTCTTGTTTTTGCCTGTTGCTGTGTATAACTTTCGTCCGCTGCACTCGCTTTTGCAATAGCTTCAAGGTCTAGGTTATCCACGCCATAACGTTTGGCAAGTTTATCAATTAGGGCATCTGCACGTTGGCTTTTAGCCTGCAATGTTTTAAGCTCTTTAAAACGTTGGTTAATAATGCCTTGTGTGCGGTTTTGAAATTGCTCTTTATACTCCCCTCGTATTAATTGCTCAAATAAAGCAGATTTATCCTCTTTTGGAGCATCTGTTTTACTTTTAGCTGCAATTTCATCTTTAGCCGTGGTTGTTTCCTTCTCAGCGGCGGCCTGAGTTTCTTGTTTGCCATACATAACCCCTGCTAAAGGGTTAGCTGTTTTTGGTTTTTCACCAGCGGCTTTTGCTTGACGCATCGCCGCGCGTGAAAGCCCCTCGCCCTTAGATACTTCCTTTTTACTGTTAGTGTTTTGTGCTTGCACAGTTTTTGAAGCTTCGCCGTTCCCCGTGGCGGCTTCAGCACTTGGTGCAGCGGCAACGCCATCACCATCAGCAAATAGTTGCAAATCTAGTTTGCATATTTTACAGCGCTTTTCTTGCGAAAACGCAGGACCCAATTTAGTATTTAATTTACGCACAATCTTTATCCTCCTCTGCAGCATAGTTATTTAATTTTATTTGTACATGGCGTGGGTAATTTTGCGCTAACAGATAAAACCCAGTTGCCACAAGCTCAAATGCACCTCGCACATAATCCCACCCTTTAGTTGTGGGTATAACAGTTATGCCCATGCACCCACTGCCAGCCACACCCTCTATGGTGTAATCATGTAACATACAGCTATCAAGCTTTGCAAGGCTAGCCGCTAAAGTTTGCACCAAAACACTCTCTGCTGCGCAAACAATATCGTGCCCTTTTTTACCAAAACAAGCATGCCCTGTAACTAATAGCTGTAACTCAACACTAGTTTCTTTGCCACGTAGCTCTACATGATTCATTTGTATTTGAACTTTTGTCATGTTACTGCTCCTTTCAACAAATTAGTGTTTTGCAAATTTGCAAGCATAGTTTTTTCCATTTGCTCTTTTTCAAAACGCTCTTTATTTTCTGCAACTTTATTACGCACTTTTTCCACACCATCAAAATCCATCATATCTAAACAAGCCATTGCTGGTGTAGCGTTTTCAGGCACAAATAACCCTAGGCCATAAAGCTCTTTCGCCATTTCGTTTTGAGATAAACGGCTGTACTGGCTTTTTTTCGCCGCCGAAACCTTTACATCAAACTCTGGCACACGTGTGCCTAGCTCTTGCCCAAAAGCTACACCTAAACTTTGCCCACGCAGTATCTTACCAGAAAAATCAGTAAACTTTGAAACACCATCAACACCCGTTATGCGAAACATTCGTGGTTCGTCATAAAATTGGCGCATTAGCTCAATGCACAAATAACACTCTTTTACAAAACTGCGATATGTGCTTTTAATCATATCACGTGATAACTTTGAGCCTGATTCTTGCAGGGCGGCTATTGCCGAGGCCGCTGTAACACCGCCAGTTGTTGCACCTTGCGAAAAATCTCTGTTGCCTGATGTTTCTTTTAGCTCTGAAATACGATTATTCAAATATGTAAGTGAGCTTGCATCTAGCGAGCTTACACGCTGTTGGCGGAAGTTTTCATCAGTTAACCGCCCAGTAAAATGCACTATATCGCGTGAAAAATCAGCAAGTTCATCTTCGTTAACGCCTGTGTTATCCGCTAATAAATAACGTGGTTTTGAGGCTAAAGTTGCATTTTCCTGCATGACATGGTTCATGGTGTCAATAGCAGTTTGGCAATCTTTCATTATATCTATATAACCAAAACCAGCTGGTGTATCTTCTTCCACAAAAAGTGTATCGAAAATAAACGGATACTCACCGTGATCATAAAAACCACGTGTTTCAAGTTTAACATCATTTTCGCTAGCATATAAAAGCTCGCCATTACAAAATTTGCAATAATGCAAAATGCTTTTTGTGCCTATGCGCATTTTATAATACCAATCTACAACTACGCTTTTATCCGTTGTGTCTATGCTATCATCATGCACGTATGTCGCTATGCTCATGCTTTGCCCTGTTTTGCCTTTCATTTGCGGATACTGTCCTATAAGCTGTGTGTTATCCACTAAAGCAAGCGAGAAAAAATGCGGGCTATCTTGTATATTCATAACGCCTGGTTCCCAAAAAAGCATTAGCAAATCCATTTTGCGTATAGATATATCACCCAAACCTCCATGCTGTGCATTATCCCAAAAAACACCTTTTACACCTGTGCCTTGTTTGAGCTTGTACCACCATGTATCACTATAAACTTGCTCGTACTCACAGCGCTCTAAAAGCACTGGTAAAATGCTCGAAAGTGCTTTTGCTGTGGCGTCGTCCTCCTCGGCACGTGGTAGCACGCTTGGCTCTGGGTAATTATCCATAGCATCGGCATGTTTATTTGCTATAGAGTTAAACAACCACCCTGAAGCAGGCTGTGCTTTGCCATCCATAAGGCGGTTTTTATATTGTTTCCAGTGCCCCATTTTAAACCACAATTCATTATCAACTATACGCCTATCAAGGGCAAGCTTACCATCTTTATACCTTTGCAAAATTTGTGTTGCTTTTGCAATTTCTTCTTTATCTATCGGCGGTTTTTCCCTTTGGGGTTGGTTTAAACTGTGCTGTAAGCCCTGTGATGAAATCTCGCTTTGAGAAATAACATGTGGCATATTATTTATGCCTAAACTACGCTGTAAATCCTTATAAAATTCAAACTCCTTCAAAGCTACCTCCTTTGTTTTGGCAATAACATAAGCTTAAATGTATATTACCCTTGTTATACTCTAAAAAATTTTACGGGCTGTTTTGTAAGCTCTAGTGGGTCGTTCCACTCTGGCGCAACTACTAGGCGCTTTTTAGGGCTAATTAAATTTTCCATAAGCACATAGCGGCACTCATCATAAATATGATCCTCACCGTTTGAGTTTATATCCTCAACGTTTGCATCATCATAAACTAAATTTGGCAAAGTGCGTATAAAATGCTTACATGTGTTGAATACTTGCAACATAGGGCGGCCATCCTCGCCAAATGCAAAACGATAATGAAACTGCATTTTACCAGCAAGGCGTGTGTTGTCGCCACGATCCCAATGTAAAAAACACGGCGGCCGTTCCATCATTGCCGCTATGCTCTCACCACGGCTTTCATCAAAAATGGCTGGGTCTGCCACACCACGTATTTTGCGCCCTTTTAATATAGGGTCAGTTGTTTCTATCTCTTTTATACGCCTTGCTTGCTCGGCGGGGTCTATACGCAAACCAGTATTTGGTTTATCTGTGCAACCATAAAATTCTCGTACCCTATAAAGGCGCCCTTCTTCATCCACTGCATACCACCCCACTGAAAACGGTTTTGAAAAACCAAAATCATATCCACGCATTATTCGCCAATGTGATGGTATGGCAAAAGGTGCAATTACATGTGTCCAACATTGATCATAATAATGTGCAGGATCGTCACGCCACTCTGTAAAAACTTGCCCTTCAAAACTATCCCAGCGCCCATAAAGTAGCGCTTGTTTTTCTGCCTCTGGTAGGCTTGCTAAGTTTGCAAGGTACCCTGGGTCATTATCCAGCAAATTTTTATTATCAAAAATATTACTAGGCACAAAAACTCTATCACGCTTTAGCTCTAGCCACTTGCCTGTTGGGTCACGCACTCGGTAATTTTCGGTAATAGTAGTAAGTGGTTTTGCTGGTGTTATAAACCGTCCACGCACCCAGCCGTGCCCTATGCCACCAGGGTTTGTAGCTGCACGCATGTACACTCTTGTACCAGCACCAGTTGGGCGGTTACGGCTCATCATGTAGCTATATTCTTCCCACTCAAAATGCGTTAGTTCATCAAAAGCTATAAAATCATACGCTTTACCCTGATAATTAGTCCTATCTTTTTTATACTGCATACTACCAAAATAAATCTTTGCCCCAGAGGGAAATGTCCAGCAATGTGAACTTATGTTGTAGCTCGCCTGTGGGAAACTTGCCGAGTAAATTGTTCTGCTCCTATCTACTAAATCTGTAATTTGTGGATAGGTTTTGCGCAAAATTAACGCCCTGTAATGCCCTATATGCACTTGGCGCAATGCTTCTGCAAGTAATGCGTCACTTTTGCCACCACAAGCTGCACCACAATATAGTGCCTCTGTTTCCCTGCGTGATAAAAAAACATTTTGTTTTGCTTGCGGTTGCCAAATTATGTTCTGCGGCACAGCAGCGTGTTTTTTCTTCACTTTTGCCACCTGTACTTTCTGCTATCAGGGTTTGCTAAAAAAATTATTATGTAATTTGCTATACATCTTCAATCTCGTTTAACGATAACGACTGCTCCACTTGTGGCAATAGCACCACCCCTGTTACGTTTTCAACACCTTTACTTGCGGTGTTTTCTTGCAATGCCTTTTCAACAGCAGCTACATCTTTTAAAATTGCTGTTAGTTCTTTCATATTTTTTGTATCGTAACTCTCAAAAAGCTCATCAGTGCTTTCAAACTTTCTGCCAAGGTTTGCTTCATACTTTTTTTGCAAGCGCCTAACCTCGCTAACCGTATGCTCAAGCATTTCGCTCAAATGTCCAGCTGCATTGCGCATATGTTTTAGTGTGTTTTCACCTGTATTGTTTGGCATGGCTATCACCTCTTTTATATTACAAGTTACAAATCGCTTTGTTTTTCTAGCAACAAGCTACATTGTAACTTGTAAGTTCTACAATTTTGCATCTTCAACAATAAATACTTTGGGTTTTGTAACTTAAAATTAACTAATTGTTTTTTCATCAGTATGCATTTTAGTTTTTATCATTTTATTTTCATCTACAAAATTATCTTTGTAAGCGGGGTTTTCTGCAAAATCTTCCTGTAAACTTTGTTCATATGCAAATTGCAAGCCTTTTTCTTGCATTATTCTTAAATTTTCACTAAACTGATATTTTTTCATCTTCTTCACCTTAATTGTCACTTGTTTGTAACTTGATTGTCAACATTGTAACTTATTTTACTAATTTTGTCAACCCCCACCACAATTTGTATAATATCTTGAATTTTTAAATGCATTTTATACTAATATTTTAGATTTTTTCTGCGACACTTATCGCCACATTCGACAAATTTTATATAATATCTTGAAAGTGTGTAACAAACATGCTACAATTAAGTTCAGTAATTTCAATGAAAGGATGTGCTAAATGTCTGATACTTTAACACAAGGCCAACGCATACGAATGTTACGCTTAAAAAAGCGCTTCACGCTTGAATTTGTAGCACAAAGTTTAAAAACTACAAGGCAAGCCATACACAAATATGAAGCAGATATCGTTAAAAAAATCCCAACGGACAAACTAATCTTGCTTAGTAACTTATTTAATTGCTCTTTAGCGTATTTACAATGCGAAAGCGATGACGACACCCCACCAAGCACACATCAAACAAGCGAAACTCTATTTACACCTTTACCCACGCTAAATATTAATGCAAAGGATATCAACAATGATTTTTTAAGCTTTTACCACGAATTTATGGACACGGTAACACAGCTATCACCAGAAAATCTCCAATCCGTTTTACAATTTGCTAAGTTTTTAGCACAAAACAAAAATTAATTGTGTTGCTCAAAGCACAAACCGCCAAAACAACATTAAACTATTAGGCAACTTAAATACATGAAAAATTACAATAATTAAAAAAGCCAAGCACCAGAAAGTATCTCGTGCTTGGCTTTTTTAATTTTTTACCACTCATACATTATTTGTAAAACAACTAAATTTAATTGCTTTGTTAAGCGAACAAGTGTCATCCGAACAAGTATTATGCAAAGCTTGTTCTGATAATTTTAGCTATTTTTTAGTGACGCATATAAATTATTGCATACTATTTACATTTGACACCAATAATAAACAGGTGTATAATATTGAATATGATTAACTTTTAACAATTGGAGGCTTAAATGAGCTATATAAATTTTAAAGATGTAAAAAAAATATACCACGTGGGTGAGGTTGATATAAATGCTTTAGATGGCGTTAATTTTGAAATTAACAAAGGTGAGTTTGTTATAATAGCAGGTGAATCTGGTGCTGGCAAAAGCACAATATTAAATATTTTAGGCGGTATGGATACCTTGACAACAGGCGAAATAACTGTTGATGAAAAACGCATTGATACCGCTAATGAAAAAGAACTTACCAATTATAGGCGTTATGATATAGGCTTTGTTTTTCAGTTTTACAACCTAGTGCAAAACCTAACCGCAACAGAAAACGTAGAACTTGCAACACAAATTTCAAAAAATCCTTTCAATGTAAACGAAGTTTTAGCTCAAGTTGGGCTTGAAAACCGCAAGGATAACTTTCCCTCGCAACTTTCTGGCGGTGAACAACAGCGTGTTGCAATTGCTCGTGCACTTGCTAAAAACCCTAAATTACTACTTTGTGATGAGCCCACAGGTGCACTAGATTATATTACAGGCAAGCAAATACTAAAACTTTTGCAAGATAGTTGCCGTAAATACAACATGACAGTTGTTTTAATCACACATAATCTCTCGCTTTGCCCTATTGGTGATAAAGTTATAAAAGTTAAAAGTGGTAAAATTTCTTCTGTTAAAATCAACGAAAGCCCAAAAGCTGTTGAAGAAATCGAGTGGTAAACATGAAAAATAAATTATTACTTGAAACCTTGCGCACTATAACAAAATCAAAAGGCAAATATTTAACCTTGTTGCTTATAGTTTTTATGGGTGTTTCGTTTTTTTCTGGCATGCTTTCAATTTCTGCTGCAATGGGCGAAAGTGTAGATAAATACATTGATGAGTACAATTTTTTAGATTTTCAAATTTATTCAAACTATGGCTTTGATGACGCTGATATTACCGCCTTAAACGAGCTAGATTCAAACCTTGTAGCAGAGGGTTCGCACTTTGTTGATGCTGAGGGTGTCTTTGGCGAAACTTCGTATATTTTCCGTATAGAATCCTTTAGCGAAAACAGTCAAATTAACCAGCTAAAATTAGTTGAGGGGCGTTTACCTAGTGCTCCAAATGAAGCATTGGCTGAAATACCATCAAACTTATATATCACACCACAAATTGGCGATACTGTGGCATTAACCAGAGCCACACAAGAACTAAACGATACCTTAACCGAAACTGAATTTACAGTTGTTGGCTTAGTTACAACACCAAATTATATGAGCCAAGAAAAAGGCACTAGCACGCTTGATAACTTGCCTTTAAATACATTTTTATATGTACCACAAGCAAGCTTTAAAAGTGAAATTTTCACAACTGCTTTTGTGCAAAGCCTAGATGCTAAAAACATTAACTCTTTTGACACTGATTATGATGATAAAATTGATGCTTATGAAACACTTTTAGAAGATTTTGCAAACACCCAAGAAACAGTACGTGCAAACGAAATAATTAACGAGGCAAAAGATGATATAGCAAGTACCGAACAAGAACTGCTTGCCGCACAAAGCGCACTAGACGCACAAGGCATTGACGGCAAAAACGAGCTAAAAGATGCCTTTGCCGAACTTGAAACAGCCAAAGAGGAAATCGACAACCTTGCACAGGGCGAATGGACAATACTAACACGTGAAATGCATTATTCTCTAGCAAATTATAAAAACACAGTTGAACAAATGCAGGTAATAGGGCTTATTTTTCCAGTGTTTTTCTTTTTAGTGGCGGCGCTTGTTTGCCTAACCACAATGACACGCATGGTTGATGAACAGCGTGGGCAATTAGGTGTTTTGCGTGCTTTAGGTTATAGTCGCCTTGCATGTGCCTCAAAATACTTAATGTATGCACTAAGTGCAACGCTAATTGGTGGCATTACTGGAGGCATTATAGGCATAGCGTTTTTCCCACAGATTGTGTATATGACATGGGGTATAATGTACAACTTACCACCTATAAACTTTGCTTTTCCTTGGTTTAATTTGCTTTTGGCTATATTAATTTTTGTAGTGCTTATGGGCTTAACTACTTTTAGCGCAATTAGAGTTGAAACATCAGAGGTTGCAAGCGCGCTACTACGCCCTAAAGCCCCACCCGCCGGCAAAAGAATTTTTTTAGAAAAAATGCCATTTATATGGCAAAAATTTTCATTTAATGCTAAAATAACATCAAGGAATATTATCAGATACAAAAAACGTTTTTTAATGACAGTAGCTGGTATTTCTGGTTGTACTTGCCTTTTGGTTAGTGGTTTTGGCATGAGAGATTCAATTGCAAACATAGCACAAATACAATATGATGAACTAACTTTATACACCGCTACCATCAGCGCACAAAAAGATATTGATAACGCAAACTTTAACGCTCTACTAACAGATGTAACAAACGCACAAACCGATATAAGCGCAGTGCCACTATTAAGTTACTCTGCCACTACAACTTTCACTGAAAATGCCGTAGTTGCATATATGCAAGTGTATGAAAATAACGAGCAACTTGAGCAAATGAACATTTTGAGAGATTTTTCAAGTGGTGAAACGTTAGTTCTTGAGGATAACTCGCTTTTTCTTAACCAAAAACTAGCTGAACTTTTAAATGTAAAAATTGGCGATAAACTTACGCTCGAAAGCCAAAACGGCACAGAAAAAACCGCAGAAGTTACAGGTATTTTTGAAAAATATATAAACCACGAAATATATATTACGCAAAATTTTTACCACAATTTATTTGGCGAAACAGCAAACTTTAACTCAATACAAATTAAAACACCAACTGATGAAAGCACACTACAAAATGATATGCTCGCACTGCAAAACGTAAGTGGTATTGTTTTTAACAGCAGTGTGATTTCTAGTTTTTCAACCATAACACAAAGCATGGATATAGTTGTTATAGTAATTATTGTTTCAGCAGCCGCACTTGCTTTTGTTGTACTTTCAAACCTTGCAAATATAAATATAAGCGAGCGCAAACGTGAAATAGCAACATTAAAAGTATTAGGTTTTAACCACGTTGAAACTAAAGATTACATTTTTAAAGAAAACCTAGTTTTAACGTTGTTTGGTTCAATCTTAGGCGTATTTTTAGGCATATGGGCGCATTATTTTATAATTACACAAGTTGAAATGGATTTTATAATGTTTGTACGCAGTGTTTCGTTTTTGAGTATATTATACTCTGTAGCATTAACATTTGTTTTTTCTGCCATAGTTAACAGGTTAATGCTTGCCAAACTAAAACAAATTAATATGATAGATTCTCTAAAAAGCGTAGAATAACTATTAATGTATTAATCTTATATCGAAAGGCATAACATGGCACAAGTATTAAAAGATGAACAAAAAAATAAAATTATCAATTCCGCTAAAGCCGAATTTGCAAAAAACGGGTTGGAGCATGCTTCATTGCGCGAAATAGCAAAAAATGCAGATATGACCGTTGGTAATTTATACCGTTATTTTAAAAATAAGCAAGCCTTGGCAGATGCTATTTTAAGCCCCCTTATAACCGAACTTGATGCTATAACTGCCACAATGCTCTCCAGCCAACAAAATGCTCATTCGCAGCAACAAACAATAATTATGGATGAGCACATTTTAAAACATGCATTAATGGCACTTGCAGATTGCATGGTAGAGCTTGAAGATAAGCACCGCCTCGAAATGCTAATTTTGGTAAATGATGAAAAAATAAACCAAGAAAAAAACGTGTGGTTAAATAACATATCCACCCAAATATTAATGGCTGCAAATTTACCCGAACTAAAAACTGAGTGCCAGCTGCATATGCTCAGCACTATCATATCTACCGCAGTTTTTTCAGGCATACGTGAGGGTGTACGCTTAAAATGCAACGGCAAAATGAGCAAAGATGATTTTAAAATAATTTTACGCCTTTACCTCTCACAATGTTTCATGCTTTTTAAATTTAGCTAATAACTAATTTAAACTGGTAACTTTAGGCTATAACTAGCTTAAAGCTACCAGTTTTTTTGCTCATACATCGTTTTAATGATTTACAATGTTACTTAATCTCATTGTAAAAAAACATATTTTGCGTTATAATAAAAAAAGTTTTTAACGCTTGCGATAAAACTGTTTTTTTTAAACTTATTATAGTAACTAGCATTTCATTGCTCAGTTACCCAAGTGTAGCCAAATAAATATAATACGAGCTAGTTTTATACTATCGTTTGAGGCTAGTTTGGTTTATATTTATCTTGCTAAGGAGAATAAATTTGGAACAACTTGATATACATTTTTTAGGCACGAGAGGTTCTATGCCTGTTGATGCAAAGCAATATCAAAAATTTGGTGGTGCTACGGTTTGCACACTAATAAAAAGCAATAACCAAAATATTATATTAGATGCTGGCAGTGGTTTTTTAAATATAGAGGATTACATCACCATTGATGAAAACACCGTTTTGCACATACTTATTTCGCACACACACCTAGACCACATTTTAGGGCTTTTAGCCAGTAAAGTTATGTTTAACCCTAAAGTTAAAATTAATATTTATGGTGTAACACGTGGTGGTTTAACAATAAAGGAACAAATAAACAAACTTATGCAAGTGCCTATTTGGCCTATTAACACTGATTATTTCACAGCAAATTTAAGTTTTATTGAAATAAACGACGAACTTTGTATAGATGATTTTACTATACAAGTTAAAGATGGCAACCATGCAGGCGGTGCAAGCTTATATAAACTAACGCATAATGGCAAAAAAATAATATACGCAACCGATTTTGAAATCAACGAAACTTCAATGCATACGCTAGTTGATTTTGCCCAAAACGCTGATTTTATAATTTGCGATGGCCAATATAGCGATGAATACAAAAACGAAAAAATAGGTTTTGGACATTCCACTTGGCAAGATGCAATTTTGGCTAGCGTAAAGGCCAATTGCAAAAGCATGTGTGTTTTTCACCATGATCCATTCAGCACAGATGATTACTTACTAGCACTTGAAAAAGAATTGCAAAATAAACACCCCCACTACTTTTTTGCAAGGAAAGGAGGTCATTTAGCTTTATGATAATATCTCAAACCAAAGATTTGTTAGAACTTTTTATTGCAATGTCCTCTGAAAAAGATGGCGATATACTTTTAGAACGCCTATTAACAGCAGCGCTCGATATAACACATTGTGATGGTGGCACACTTTATATTTTAAACGAAAACAAGCTTGAGTTTAAATTTATGATAACTCGTAGCCAAAATGTAAAAAAAGGTGGCAAAAACGAAAAAATAACACTGCCAGCTGTAAAACTTGAAAGAACTAATGTTTGTGCATATAGCATTTTAGAAAACAAAGTTGTCAATATCCCCGATGTTTATAGTAGCGACCTTTTTGATTTTTCAGGCCCACAGCAATACGATAAACTAACAAATTATAAAACAAAATCCATGATAGTAATACCTATGGAGGACGACAAAGGTAATATTATAGGTGTACTACAGCTTTTAAACGCGCATGATAAAAACGGCAATATCATTAGCTTTAATAAAGAAAAAGAAATGATTTTAACCGCCATAGCAAGCCAAGCCGCAATACGCCTAACCAACATGAACTACATGCAGGAAATCGAAAACCTCATGGATTCGCTAGTGCAAACATTTGCTGAGGTTATAAGTTTGCGCACACCTTATAATGTTTCGCACACACATAACATGGCAAAATATGCCAAAAATTTTTTAGCATACTTGCTTGAAAACCCAAGCGATTATATAGCCTTTAACGAGGAAGATGCAAAGCTTTTTATAATGAGCATTTGGCTACACGATATAGGTAAACTTATAACACCGCTTGATGTTATGGATAAAGAAACACGCCTTGGCACAAAGCACGAGCGAGTTATGACAAGGCTTGAAATAATTAGCCTAAACATAAAACTAAATTCGCTTAAAACAAACATCGACCCCACTGACATGCTTTGTGAAATTGAACGTGTGCGACAATTTATAAACGTAGTAAATACTCTCCCCTATTTAAACGCGCAAACTTTAAGCGAGGTACAACTACTTTCTCAAAAGCAATATCAAGATGAAAACGGCAGTTTGCAAAACTGGTTTACTGAAGATGAAATTGAAGATTTATCTATCGTAAAAGGCACATTAAACACTGCTGAAATTGACACCATGCGCAAACATGTTGTTATGACAGCGCAAATACTTGAAAAGATGAACTTTAAAAACAATTATAAAAAAGTTTCAAAGTGGGCAAATAACCACCACGAACTATTAAACGGCTCTGGTTACCCTAACCAGTTAAGAGGCGATGACATTGATGTACAAACTAGGCTTTTAACGATTATTGATATTTTTGATGCTCTTTCTGCTAAAGATAGACCATATAAAAAACAGCTTTCCATAGATACAGTTTTTGAAATAATGCAAACTATGCAAACCGACGGTAAAATAGATGCAACTTTACTTTGCATGTTTAAAGCCAGCCGTGCTTGGCTCTAATTTGAAATACACGAAACTAACGAAACGGAGTTTATTATAATGAATAAAATTAACAGTAAAATTATTATCAGCACCTTACTATGCTTAAGCATGCTTTTTATAACAGCATGTTCAGGCGATGCAAGCAACTCTGATACCCCTAGCATTGAAACAGCAAGCGCAGATATAATGCGCCTTGAAAAAATAGTTGGCGAGGTTTTTATAACGGATGAAACTGGCGCAAACATTGACCCTACTGAGGGTATGAAACTACAAAGCGGTTATGCCGTTAGCACCTCAGATGATTCGTATGCATATATCAGCCTTGATGATAGCAAAGCCTTAAAGCTTGATGAAACTTCAAGTTCTAAAATTGAAAATGATGGCAAAAACTTGTTAATCACATTAAATAATGGCAGTTTATTTTTTAACGTTACACAGCCTTTAACCGAACAAGAAACTATGAATATCCAAACCTCTAATATGATAACAGGCATAAGGGGTACCTCTGGCTACTTAGTAACACAGGAAATTAACGGTGAAACCACTAGCCAAACTACTATTGTTACAGGTAAAGTTGTTGTTAACGCAATAGAAAACGGCGTTGTGCTTGAGCAAAGCCTAACACTTGAAGCAGGCAATACCGCTATTTATGATAAAACAAGTACCGATGGACAAATAACTATTTTTAATACAGAAGAAAATGATGTGCCTGGCTATGTAAGCTCTGCAATTGATGAAAATGACGATTTAAAAGCGGAAATAACAAACAATGCTAACATTGACCTAGATGATATTTTAAATAACGACGACGATGATAATGACGACGATGACAACGACAATGATGATGCCGACGACATAAACGACGATGATTACGACGATGATGTAGACGACGCACCAGAGCCAGCACAAACAAATGACGACGATGATGATAACGACGATTACGATTA
>CAYJJL010000012.1:0-3119 GCA_964370455.1 uncultured Faecalibacterium sp. | reverse complement strand
GATGACGGCGATGATGACGGCGACGACGATTAATACAAGGATTATTTACTACAATGAAGCTTAAAAAAACCAACCTAATAAGAATAATATTTGCTTTTATAGGTGCTTTAATCATTACATTAGGCCTTAGCCTTGATGTGATAGAGCCTACTGCAAATAAACTTTCAGATGCAATGTATCTTACACATCAAAGCCCTAACAGCGAAATTATTATTATAGGTATGGATGAAAAAGCGCTTAGCAGTTATGGTCAAATGCCTTGGTCTAGAGATATAATGGCAAAAGCTATTGCGCAGTTAAACAAAGATTCAAGCACAAAACCTGCTGTTATTGGCATAGATACTTTATACACCATCGAAAGTACACCAGAGTTTGACGAACAACTAGTGGAAGCTGTAAAAAACGGCGGAAATGTTGTAACCGCCAGCAATATTACCTTTGGTAGCGAACTTATCACTTTAGACGATGGCACTTTTTATATGGATAACAACGCAGTTTTACTTGTAGAAGAACCCTTTGATGCACTGAAAAATGTTTCAACTACTGGGCATTTAAACGCCATGCTAGATACTGATGGTATTTTACGCCACGCAATTTGGGATATAACCTTGCCAGATGGCACAACATATCCATCTTTTAACCAAACCATATATAAACAATACATGCAACACCTAGGGCTAACGCCAATAGCAAGCCCTCCGCTAGATGCTAACAACAACTGGTATGTGCCTTTTACATCATACCCTAGCTCATATTACGATGGCTATTCCATAGCTGATTTAGTTAGTGGCAATTTAGATGCTGATTTGTTTAAAGATAAAATAGTGCTTATTGGCCCGTATGCCCTTGGTATGAGCGATGAGTACATAACCGCCATTGACCACGCACGCAAAATGTTTGGTGTTGAGTATCAAGCAAATGCAATTGCCGCATTGATTAGTGGTAGCTTAAAAACTGAAATATTAATGTTACCACAGCAATTTTTGCTTTTTATTTTAAGTTTTTTAGCATTGTTTTTCTTTTACAAAAAAACCATATTAAAACTAACTATTACATGGGTTATAGCCAGCGTTGCTTGGGTTTTAACTTGCCTGTTTTTATGGCAAATTGGCTATGTATTGCATATTTTTTATGTTTTAACAGCTTTATCTATCGCCTATATAACTGCCGTTGCTTATAACTACTTAAACTCAACTGTAGAAAAAAGCAGGATAACTAAAACATTTAAAAGATACGTTGCACCGCAAGTTGTTACAAAAATGCTAGAGCAACCAAATTTTGAGCCACAACTAGGCGGTAAATTAACAGATATAGCTGTTATATTTGCTGATATACGCGGTTTTACCTCTCTTTCAGAAAAACTTTCACCCAATGAGGTTGCTACCATACTTAACAGATATCTTTCCATGATGAGCAAATGCGTGTTTAAATATGGCGGTACTTTAGATAAATTTATGGGCGATTGCGTTATGGCTTTTTGGGGTGCACCTATTGAAGATGAAACTAGTGCATTAAAAGCTGTTAGCGCTAGCCTTGAAATGATAAAAAATGCAAAAGAGCTAGAAAATATCATTTACAAAACATATAAACATAAAGTTAGCATAGGTATAGGCATAAATTTTGGCCCAGCAGTTGCAGGTAACTTTGGCGCACAAGACCGCATGGATTACACTGTAATTGGTGATACTGTAAACGTAGCCTCACGCCTTGAATCCCACGCTAAACCTAATTACATTTTAGTTAGTGGCGCAATTTATGAAATGCTAAAAAACCAAGTGGAGTTTAGTAAAATAGAAGAAGACATAATTTTAAAAGGTAAAAGCCAAAAAGTAGATATTTATAAGGTTGAAAAATTTTTATAACTTAATACAAAAACAAAAGTTACTGTTTATTAATAGTAACTTTTGTTTTTTGCGCTATACTATGCTATAATAGTTCAATATACACAAATTAACCAAAAATCATCACATATTTTGAAAGGAGTATACATATGAAAAACCAAACACTTGTACAATTTTTTGAGTGGTATCTCCCTGCAAATGGCAATTTTTGGCTTGAAACACAAAACAAAGCTAAAAGTTTAGCAGCTTTAGGTATAACAGATGTTTGGCTACCGCCTGCATATAAGGGTGAAAAAGGGCAAAACGACGTTGGTTACGGCGTTTATGATATGTACGACCTTGGCGAATTTGAGCAAAAAGGTTCTATTAGAACAAAATATGGCACAAAAGATGACTATTTAAACGCAATAAACGCCTTGCACCAAACTGGGCTTAAAGTACATGCAGATGTTGTTTTTAACCATAGACTTGGCGCTGACGAAAGCGAGCTAGTAATGGCCGAGGTGTACGATTTAAATAACAGAAGCCACTTTAAAGGCAAGCGAGAAATATTAGCGCACACAAAGTTTCATTTTGAAAAACGCGGTGGCAAATATTCTGATTTTAAATGGAATTACACACATTTTGATGGCGTTGATATAGATGACAAAACTGGTGAAATGGCACTTTACCTTTTTGAAAATAAAGCTTGGGATGATCAAGTTGATATAGAAAAAGGTAATTTTGATTATTTAATGGGAGCAGATTTAGATTTTAACAACGCCGAAACTTTCAGCGAGCTAATAAATTGGGGTAAATGGTACTTAGATTTCACAAAAGTGGATGGTTTTAGGATAGATGCCGTTAAACACATCAACTTTCCCAAAATTATGCAGTGGTTTTTGGAGATGAAAAAGCATAAAAATGATACGCTATTTGCCGTTGGCGAATATTGGAACTCGCATCTTTCTGCGTTAACTTATTACCTTGATAAAACCGCCAATTGCATACATTTATTTGATGTACCTTTACACTATAACTTTTATAATGCCTCTAACAGCCACGGCAATTTTGATATGAGTAAAATTTTAGATGATACTTTACTTGCCACACGCCCACAAAAGGCCGTGACTATAGTTGATAACCACGACACACAGCCAGGGCAAGCGCTTTGCAGTTGGGTAAATGAGTGGTTTAAATTACATGCATACGCACTAATTTTATTGCGTACTGAGGGGTTACCCTGTGTGTTTTATTGTGATTTATACGGCATACCACATAGCAATGTAGAGCCACTTG
>CAYJJL010000011.1:0-19109 GCA_964370455.1 uncultured Faecalibacterium sp. | reverse complement strand
CAAGTATGCCTGTGTCATCTGCCTTGCTTTTAGCACAAATACTGTGCTTTGAGGTCAGAGATTTTATACAGCGTAGTTCAGCTTGTTTTCAATAAAACATTAAAAACTTCCCTTAGCTTTGATTTAATGCTAAGGGAAGTTTTTTATTATTTTTAGTTGTCGCTAACATTTAAATTTTGTCACAAAATTGAACAAAATAACCAAAAATATCTTTTATTTGCAAAATACTTGTATTTATCGTGATAAAAAGCTATAATTAAACAATAAAAACTCGAATTTGTGAATTTTATCAAAACAACAAAATTTATATGGGAGAGCTTATGACTAAAAAACTAACAGCTTTTGGTTTTTACACAATTACTTCAGCAATGGTAATGTCTGTTTATGTTTATCCAACTTTTTCAACAGCTGGTTTCGCTTTGGTTATTTATTTACTTATAAGTGGTTTGCTTTGGTTTTTGCCAACAGCTCTATGCTCGGCAGAAATGGCTACTATAACCCAGTGGAATAACGGCGGAATTTACACATGGGTTGATAAAACTTTTGGCAAACGCTTTGCATTTGTCGCTGTGTTTTTTCAATGGTTTCAAGTTACCATAGGTTTTGTAACCATGTTATATTTTATAGTTGGTATGCTATCCGCCGCACTTAAAATACCCGAGATAAATGATAACCCATACATAAAACTCACAGCTATGCTAATAATTTTTTGGACAGTAAGTTTACTACAATTTTTAGGCAATAAGGCAACTGATACAATTTCAAAAATCGGCTTTTTTCTCGGAGTTTTAGTGCCTGTTGTAAGCCTAATTATTTTAACAGTAATTTATATGGGTAAATCAAACACCATTAATTTAACAATGAGCGTAAAAACTTTTTTTCCTGATTTTACTTCAATTAACAGCATGGTAGTTTTTGCCTCCTTTGTGCTTGCTTACCTTGGTATAGAGGCATCAGCTAACGAAATACATAATGTTAAAAATAGCAGTAAAACATACCCCAAAGTAATTACAATTTTTTGCATAACTTCTATCGTTATAAATACATTAGCTGGTTTAGCAATAGCCATTTTAGTGCCTAATAAAGATATTAATTTAAGCACTGGTATAATACAAGCTTTTGAAAATGCTATAAAAGGCACCTTCCCTGCGCTGACATGGCTACCCACTGTTATGGCTTGCATTTTAACATTTAGTACCATAGCTAAAATTGGCACATGGATTGTCGCCCCCTCCGAGGGCTTTTACCTCACCGCACAAGAAAAAATATTGCCTAAATTATTCCTTAAAAAGAATAAAAACGATATCCCTGTGAACATTATTTTACTACAAAGTGGCATAGCAACTGTTTGGTGCGTAGTTTTAACTTTATCCTCAACTCATAGTAATATGGCGTTTTTATTATCACTTTCGCTAACAATTTTAATATACTTATTAGCATATTTCCTAATGTATTTCGCCTATTTTAAAGTAGTTTTAAAAATGGATTCGCTAGAGCGTGGATACCATGTATCTAAACACAAAAGCGTGAAAATCTTATTAGCATTTTTCGGAATACTCACAACTACAATTGCCTTTATTGTGTCGTTCTTTCCGCCTAGCAGTCTAAGTGCTAACGAGGGCAGTACATATGTTTTAATATTGATAGCAAGTTTTATTGTTACGGCAATTATACCATTTGCTATTTACGCATTAAGTGCACACAAAACAGCCGAAACAACAAATAATAAAAAGGATGGGTAACAACATGAGAGAAAATTATGCAACACCGATTTATGGTAGTTTATTGACTAACGAGGGTCTTGCTAAAACGCATATTCCGAATGATTCTGTTTCGCCAGAACTTGCCTCTGCTTTAATTCAAGATTTACTATTAGACGAAGGTAAAGCAAGGATGAACCTTGCAACATTTTGTCAAACTTACATGGATAGCGAAGCCATAAAACTAATGTCAGAAACTTTAGAGAAAAACGCAATTGATAAATCAGAATATCCTCAAACGGCACAAATAGAACAGCGCTGTATTAATATAATTGCAAATTTATGGAATACTCCAAAAGATTTATCTCACATCGGCACTTCCACAGTTGGCTCGTCTGAGGCTTGTATGTTAGCTGGTATGGCGATGAAGTTCCGTTGGAGAAACCACGCAACCGCACGTGGAATAGACGTAAGCAAGAAAAAACCTAACTTAATTATTTCCTCTGGTATGCAGGTGTGCTGGGAAAAATTCTGCGTTTATTGGGATATAGAAGTAAGAGAAATACCAATGACAAAGGAAAACATGAGCCTTAACATCGAAAAAGCCATTGATGCAATAGACGATTTTACAATAGGCATAGTTGGCATTATGGGCATTACCTATACAGGCAAATTTGATGATATTCAAAAACTTGATGCTGCTGTTTCAGAATTTAATAAAACCAGTGCATATAAAATACCAATACATATAGACGGTGCTTCTGGCGCAATGTTTACACCATTTATAAACCCTGAACTGCTTTGGGATTTCAGGCTAGAAAATGTCGTTTCAATAAGCACCTCTGGCCATAAGTACGGCTTAGTTTACCCTGGTATTGGCTGGATAATTTGGAAAGATAAAGAGTATTTGCCAAAAGAGCTAGTTTTTGATGTCAGCTATTTAGGAGGTACTTTGCCAACAATAGCCATTAACTTTTCAAGAAGTGCTAGCCAAATTATAGGGCAGTACTATACATTTATTAGGTATGGTTTTGATGGCTTTAAAAAGATACACAACCACTCAAAAGAAATTGCACTTTATCTTTCGGATGAGCTTGAAAAAACTGGATATTTTGAAATAATTAACGACGGTGGTAATTTGCCAATTGTTTGTTACACCATTAAAAAAGAAAAATCCGTTAATTGGTCTTTATATGATTTAGCGGATAGGCTATTGATGAAAGGCTGGCAAGTGCCTGCGTATCCTCTACCTAATGCATTATCATCTGAGATAATACAAAGATTTGTATGCCGTTCAGATTTAGGTAAAGAACTTGCATCACAACTAGTTTTAGATATACACGAGGGTATAAACTACCTAGAAAACGCAAGGATTTTATCACAAGATGAAAGAAGTGGAAAACAAGGTTTTACACATTAATTAAATAGCAAAACCGCCCCTCTATCAGAAGGGCGGTTTTGTCATAATTTTAGTGGGTTGCCCACTTTTTGCTATTTAATTAGCCTGCCATGTATCTATCATAAGCAGTTTGGTATGCGCCAATATATTCTTCAACATTCATTTTATTTAGTTGTTCAACAAAAGCATTCCAGCTATCGTCTGTTACACCATTTGTGATAAACTCAGCATACATTTGGTCTATGTAAAGGTTAATTTCGCCACCAAGTTGAGCGATTGTATCGCTTTCTTCCTGTGTGAAGAATACTTTTGGATAGATATCTTCTATCGCTGGGTATGTGCCAACATAGTATTTATCAGCTTCACGTTTTTCAATGCCAACACCTAGTGGGTCTGTATCTTCTGGTGCAC
The DNA here is from genome assembly GCA_964370455.1 of uncultured Faecalibacterium sp. Classification (GTDB taxonomy): domain Bacteria; phylum Bacillota; class Clostridia; order Oscillospirales; family Ruminococcaceae; genus Faecalibacterium. The sequence goes on along the minus strand of CAYJJL010000011.1, from coordinate 15,599 downwards.
GTAGTTGGTTTTCTGTGCCTACGCAAGTGATACCATAGCCGTAGCCAACTTGTTTTTGGAATGTTGGGTCGTCAACTTCGATAGGTAATATCCACTCAAACTGACCATCGTCTTGCATTTCGATATTGTAGCCAATAGCTTGTTTTGAGTGCCATTGGTATGCATTATCTTCAGCTAGTAGGTTATCTGCCCAGCGCACAGCAAGCTCTACGTTTTCAGCATTAGTTGTAACAACCATAGCGCAACGGTTACGCACGCCTGTGAAATATTGGTGGTAAACACCGCCATCATCAACGTTAAGTGTAGGTAGTACAGAGTAAATTGTGTTATCTGTTGAACCAGGTGTGCGCCATGCAGTTGTTCTCCAGCCTGTTAGCACGCCAACAGTTTTTTCTTCAGCTTGTAATTTTGCTTTAAACATTGATGCATCATGTGAGAAAGTTTCTGGGTCAAGTAGGCCTTGTTCCCATAAGCTTGAGAAGTATTCTAAAGCTGTGCGGTATTCTGGTTCCATAGCGGAAAACACAACTTTGCCGTCTTTCATAGCGATATTTTCATAAACAACTTCGTTTGCATTTGCGTGTGGGTCAAGGCCAAATGCGCCAAAGAAATCATCATAGTAGAATGTAGATGTTTGGTGGCCTGTCATAGGTATTTCATCTTTTAAACCATTTTGGTTAGGGTCGCCATCACGGAAAGCAATTAGAGTTTCTTCTAATTCTTCAGTAGTTGTTGGCATTGGCAAACCTAGGTAATCAAGCCATTCTTGGTTGATGTAAGCAACACGTTGTGTTGTAAATACACCGCTACCAATTTCGCCATCTTCGTTTGGTGCGTTGCTTATGTAGTTAGGGAAAGCCCATATGTTTCCATCAGGTGCTGTTAAATCAGCTTGTAGGGTGTCATCTTCAGCCATTAGGCTGTTAAAGTTTGGTGTGTAATCGGAGTAATCGCTAATTGATACAATTTGACCAGCACTAGCCATATTTAACATGTCAGCATCTGTAAATATTTTATCACCTAGCATAATGTCAGGTAGTTCAGAACGAGAAAGCACAAGACCTTTTTGTTCTGGCCAAGCAATTTCGGAGATAATTTCATAGTTGATTTTAACATTTGTTTCTTCCATAACTTTTTGTACAAGTACAATTTCAGAAGGATCAATGTCAGGGTGTGTTGCAACAACCAAAACATCAAGTTCTTGTTGCTCCTCCACGATTGGTAAGCCTGTTTGTGCAACTGTTACCGCAGTTGCTGCATCACCACTAGTTGCGCCTGAATCAGCAGCGGATGGATCGGGAGCACCGCAAGCAGCCATTGAAAGTGTCATAGCAGCTAGTAAGCTCCAAGATAGTAATCTTTTCATAATGTTTTTCCTTTCGTGTCTTTTATTAAAATAAAGGGTGTGTTCCCTATATTTACTTTTTTTGTTTTTAATTAGCAAGTCATCGAGCCAATCATAACACCTTTTTTGAAGTATTTTTGTATAAATGGATATACACAAAGTAGCGGTGCACTCTAAACAACTATTAAGACATATTTAATAAGCTCTCCTTCTGTTTGTAGTTTCATAGCTTCTTCTATTGTATCTGTGTTTTGCGCCATTAACTCACCTTGAATTAATATGTTACGTAAAACTAGTTGTAATGGATATAAATCAGTGTCGTTAACATATATAAGTGCATTCATATATTGGTTCCAATGTGCAACACCATAGTAAAGTATAAGCACAGCTATAACTGCTTTTGATAATGGTATTACAAACCTAAAAAAGAATGTTAGATGTCCACAGCCATCAATGGTAGTAGCCTCATAAAGTTCTTCCGGAATAGTTTGTTGTATTGTGCTTTTTGCGATAATAACGTTATAAACAACAACACCGTTTAAAATAATAAGTGTGATAGGTGTGTTGTATAAGCCGAGGTCGTCCACAAGTAAATATGTAGGGATAAGACCACCGTTAAAAAACATTGTAAACATAACAAAAGCCGTGATAAAATTTTTACCTGCATATGCTTTACGGCTCATGGCATATGCTAAAGGCATAGTTAACACAATGTTAAAAGCTGTGCCAACAACTGTATTTATCGCTGTTATTCCGTATGCTTTCCATATGGCGCTATCTTCCAAAATACGTATGTAGCCATCAAAGTTCATGCCGCGTGGGTAAAAGGTGATTTGCCCAGTGTTAACAAGGGTTGGGTCGCTAACTGAGGCTATAACAACAAAGTACAGTGGATATAGTATTACTAAAGCTGCAAGCCCTAAAATTATGGTGGAAACAATGTCAAAAACTTTATCTTCTTTACTTAATTTAATGCCAGTGCTTTTTTCTTTATTTTTTGCCATTATATCCCTCCTTACCACAAACTTGATTCTGTTGTTTTGCGTGCAATGTGGTTAATAGTTACTAAAACTGCAACATTTATAACCGCTTGGAACAAACCTATGGCGGTGGAGTAGCTATATTGCATGCCCAAAATACCTTGCTTGTAAACATATGTAGCTATAATTTCAGATGCACCCAAGTTTGTGCCTGTTTGCATTAATAAAACTTTTTGCATACCGAGGTTCATAACACGGCCACAGGCTAATATTAACAATGTGATAGCAGTTGGCGCTATACTTGGTATATCAATGTTTACTATCGTTTGCCACCTTGTTGCACCATCAACTTTTGCGGCTTCGTATAAATCAGGCGAAATTGATGAAAGTGCCGCTAAATATATAATAGACGACCAGCCCATATGCTGCCAAACCTCAGATATAACATAAAGGTGGGGGAAAATATCTGCCGAGCCTATAAAATCTGTAGCCGTGCCACCCATTGCAACAATAACTTTATTAACAATACCTGATGATGGCGAAAACAGTAAACGTATCATACTAACCACAACAACTATTGATATAAAGTGTGGTGCGTATGTGATAGTTTGCACTGCGGATTGAAACTTTTTACTGCGCAAATTATTTAACGCAAGCGCTAATATAATAGGAGGCAAAAAACCAGCAATCAAAGAGTAAAAACTTAAAACAATTGTGTTTGTAATTGTTGGCCAAAATTGATACGAGCTGAAAAATCTTTCAAATTGTTCAAACCCTACCCATTCGCTACCAACATAGCCCTTTGATGGTACAAAATCCATAAAGGCCATTTGCAGGCCGTACATTGGTAGATAATTAAAGATGAATAAGTATAATAAAGCAGGAAAAGCTAGCAAGTATATCTGCCAACTTTGTTTCATACTTTTTAAAACTTTATTGGGTCGCTTATTCACGTGGTGCCCTCCTCAAAAAATTAATAAATATGTAACGTTTAGTTGTGCAAGAATTTTAACACGAATTTTTTTCATTGTAAATATTCATATTTTTCATAAATTATTCAAATTTGACCACACCTTTGTATGCTCATCCAACTATATACGTATGTTTCACAAATCATATATGCTGTATTTTCCAGCTTATTCAATATTTTCCTCCAGCAACAACCTATAAATGAAAAATTTGATTATTTATTTCGTTGTTATCACTAGTTTTATTTAAATTTGTATGTTTATTTTAACTATTTGAAATCATTAAATTATATACTGCACAATTAATTTATACCTAATTTTCTATTTACTTATAAAGAAAATCGTGTTAAAATTGATACTTGTATTAAGTAAATATTAAATATAAGGGGCTATTTACATGTTTTCATTTATCAAAAGCATCAATAAAAAGCTAGATAAACATTTTTTGTTAAAATATCTTTTACCATATTGTATCGTTCCACTTATTCCGCTATTAAGTATCACTTTATTTACTACTAATTATGTTTTTGACATATTAAATCAAACATTAGTTTCTAACAATCAACGTTATTTAGGCTATGCAACGCAAACTGTGCACAGTAGTTTATTGCCATTAGTTTCTGAGGAGCAAAAGCAATATTTAGATAGGCTTTTATTTGATTGGAATTTACAAACAAACACGTCTAACGCATTATCTACACAAAAAGTGCTAGATTCGATAGTGCGTAACAACAATTTACTTATAGATATAATCTACCAAAACAATGAAATTAACTACGCCTTAACCAGCAGGAGTACTGCGCAAAACAGCGAAGTATTTAACACCATGTACAGGTTTGGCGATTTAAACATAGAAACATTTTTAAATATGCCAGATGGATTTTCATCTGGGCGAGTTGATTTACAATATTTTGATAGCAAACCTGAAAATGCTATGTTATACAAAACCACACTTTCAGATACTGAAAATGTAATTTTGATTATAGATACCGACGCCGTGCTTGCACTTATGGACGACCCTGATATTGACAACGATATAGCCTATGTGCTTGATAAAGATGGCAAACTACTTTTTGGCAGTGATGAAGCGCTGTTAGCGCAATATAATGTAGCACAGCTTTTTCCCTCGCAGGATAACTCCGAAATAAAAACATTTGGTGATACTGAATATTTAAAAAGTAGCCTTTACTCCAATGAACTTGAGTGGTTTTTTGTAAAACTAAACCCAACAGCACAAACCCTTAGCATTGTTGAAGAATTACGCATAAACATGGTTTTAGTTTTTATACCTACGTTACTACTTTGTGCTTTTATTAGCTCATTTTTTGCTTTGCGCAGTTATACACCTGTTAAAAAATTGCAAGAGCGCATAAACAAAATTATGCCTGACAGCATAGATAGCGAAAATAACTTTGAATATATAGGCGATGCTTTACAAAATTTAAACTTAAAAAAACAACAACTTGAAGCAAGCCTTGAAAAAAGCAATTCAGACAGTAAACGCACATTTTTACTTCGCAATTTTTACGGATATTTTTCAGATGAAAGCACAGCGAAAGCTAATGCACACATGCTTTCGCTAAATTTTGAGAGTGCATTTTATACGGTAGCTTATATAGGCGATATCAAAAACAGAGCCGATATTGACACAACTAATGAAATTTTAAACCAATTATGTTTCCCCAACATGGAACTGCACATTTGCAATATAAGAGAGAAAAACCATGTTTTAGTTGCCGTTGGCTTAAACGAAGATAAAAACATGATAACCGAAGCATATTTTAGCACTATAACAAAGCAATTGAAGGATAAAAACATCAAAGGTTTTACAATAGGTATAGGTGAGGCTGTTAATACTTTAAGTAAATGGAATACCTCTCTCGAACAAGCTGAAAGCGCATATAGCTACTATACCCTACTTGGCAGAAACAGATATATTACATACAACGAAGTAAAGGTTGACCAAAACCAAAAACGTATAGATGTGCCAGAGCAAGCCTTGACAAATGCTATGATAAATGCCGACAGCGATATGTTTAAACATTTACTAGATGAATTTCAGGCTGATGTTGAGCTAAAAAAACCAAAACAAGATAAAATTAAAATATACAATTACTTGCTATTGCGCAGCCTTACTAACGCAATAAAAGAGCTAAATAAAACTGTTTTTATAAATGAGCCTATACCTACTGAGTATCTTTCAGATTTAAAAACAGATACAATGCTTGATATGATACAGGTATTTTCTACCATGGCAAACGAACTTATGGAAGATGTTAAACTCAAACGCCATAATAATACTTTTGCAGAAATTTGCGCTACACTTGAGGCAAACTTATCTAACTGCGAGTTTTCAGCTACAGAATTAGCCGAAGAATTTAATTTTTCGCCCTCTGCATTAAGCAAATATTTCAAACAGCGCAGTGGGCAAAGTGTTACTGACTATTTAACTGCTTTGCGTATAGAAAAAGCCAAAGAACTTTTAATCACAACAAACTTAAATGTATCAGAAATTTGCGGACAAGTTGGTTATGCTAACATTAATAGTTTTTGCCGACGTTTTAAGCAAATCACAACCACTACACCTTTAAATTTTAAAGCCGAAAATAAGCTATAAATTTAATTAAAGGTAAGTAATAACGCTAGATTTTACAATATATATATTAATCAAAAAATATATACAAGCTTGTTTTATAAAATGTGATAGCTAGCTTGCAATTTAAGGTTAAAAGCGATATACTATTAGTGGCTAGTTACTATATAATAAGCCATTATTTAATTATTAAACAACAATAAGGAGTATTAACCATGATACGTATTACTATGGAAGATGGCGGCATTATTGATATCGCCCTTGACACAGCAGCTGCACCTATCAGCTGTGAAAACTTTGAAACTTTAGTAAAAAAAGGCTACTATGACGGCCTAACTTTCCACCGTATAATCCCTGGTTTTATGATACAAGGCGGTTGCCCAGATGGCACAGGCATGGGCGGCCCTGGCCACAACATTAAAGGCGAGTTTGCTTCAAACGGCGTTAACAATACTTTAAAACACACACGCGGTGTTTTAAGTATGGCACGTAGTGGCCACCCTGATAGCGCAGGTAGCCAATTTTTCATCATGCATAAAGATGCACCTCACCTAGACGGCCAATACGCAGCTTTTGGTAAAGTTGTTGCTGGTATAGAAGTTGTTGATGCTATTGCTGATGTAAAAACAAACTATGCTGATAAACCATTGGCACCAGTTGTTATGACAAAAGTTGAAGTTATAGCCGACTAATATTTGTAAAACACAAAATACCCACGCTTTAAAATTAAGCGTGGGTATTTTTATTATTTTAAAACAATTGATTTTCACTTGAAATACCAAGATGTTTCGCAGTGTTTTTGTAAAGCCCTTTTAACGATTGATACTCATAAAAACCTTTGCCTTGTTTATCCACATTACATTGCAGTGCTGTGCGTGCTACCTGTGCCAATATAGTCAATAATTCTAAGTGGTTTTTTTCGATTTGTTCCGCTTTAAGTAACTCGCTAGGTTTATATGTTTTATTGCTACAAAATATTTTTATATCATCATTTAATATTTTATCATCTTTATCTAAATCAAAATCTTTTATTGCTTGTGAAAACTCCCTCAATAAATTTTTACTTCGCTGTATATCTCTTTGCCACCTGAGATATGCATCAAAATTAATGCTCCTTGTTGTTATTTTTCTATTAATTTTTTTCACGCTTTTTGAATGTTCCGTTATGAAATTTTGCATTTCTCCTCCTTTTGTCGACAAAATTCTTCCTTGCTTTTTCGTGTTCGACAACGTTCGACAATTTACTCTATAAATCGAATAATTCACGTATCATAGTTATAATTTAATTTACAATGAATATTTTATACTGCTTTAATTGATTTGTCAAGTACTCGTAAAAACACCACTATATCTATACACAGTTAAGTAATCAATTATTTTTTAAAAACGTTTATTACCACTGTAAAACATTTTCGGTTTATTTGTAAATAACTAAATATAAAAAAGCATTTTATTTGATATTCATTACCATCAACTTTAGGTCTTATTTACAAAAATTTCTAATTTTAACGTTTTAACCAACAAAATTGTAAATTCACCATGCATTTTGCACTAAAAATGCATTTTTTAACTTCCTCAAGAAAAAAACTTTTGTGAAATTATACCAAAGCTTAATTAAACTCTTTACAAAAAGCTCTAAAAAGTTTAGAATAATAAAGGATACTTATTTTTGTTATTATATATGTGTAAAACAATTGCAATTATCAACTTGACATTAAAAGAAAAGGAATATTGTTATGAAAATTTCACGTCGCCAGTTTTTAAATTGTACCGCTGCTGTAGCAACACTTGCTTCTACAAGTGCTTTAATGGCATGTGGTGACACTCAAGCTACATCTGCAGAAACATCTGCCACACCAGAACCTACTAGCACACCAGAGCCTACACCAACCCCTACGCCAGAGCCACCTTACAATGCTGATGTTTTAACTGGCGAAGAACGTGCACCTGATGCAATGGATTCTCGCATTATTGGCATAATGGTTAACAATATTTCAAACACATCTTACCAAAATGCACGCCCACAACGTGGCATAGGCAGTGCCAAAATTTTAATGGAATGTAAAGTTGAAGGCGGTATTACACGTTTTTGTGCCGTATTTAGCGAAGTTTCTGAAATACCAGAGATTGGCCCTATACGCTCTGGTCGTGACCAATTTTTACAACTATTAATGCCTTGGCAAGCTGTGTATTTCCACGAGGGCGAAAGTGTATTTACAACACGTTTTATAGTTGACTGGGAATACTGGTATTTAAACCTTGGCGGTTCTAGTTATTTTGGTGCACCTGTAAATACAGCTTACACTTACAGAGATAACCGTGGCCGTGATGTTGCCTCAGAGCATACCGCTTTTACCAATGGCGAAGAAGTGCAAGATTCCATTGATAAAGCTGAGATTGATATGTTCCGTGAATATAACAGTAAATTTTTTGTTTTCGCTGATTATCGTTACGACGAATACAATGCACTAGACGGCGCTGAAGATGCACTTAGCATAACTGTACGTCATTCTTCTAGTTATCGCACATACTTCTCTTACGATGAAGCAAACAAAGTTTACGGCATGAGCCAATATAGCTCAGCTAGCGGTAGCATTTCCGAAACTAAAGATGAACTAACTGGCGACCAACTAACTTTTACAAACGTTTTTGTTTTATTTACTGAAATTTCAGATTACCCTGGTGATTCCAGCGGTATACAAAGTGTTGATTTCCGCTTTGGCGGCGTTGGTTATTACTTTACTAACGGCAAAGCTAAACTTGTACACTGGAGCAAAGGTAGCCCTAACGCTGGCCTTATAATCAAAGACCCAACAGGTGCTGATGACGAAAACCTAATGGTTAACATTGGTAAATCATACTTATCATTTGTTGATTTAGACGAATACGAATATTTTGAATTTAAAGGTAACGAAGCTGTGGAGGATGATGTATCTGACGCTGCTGATATGACAGATGTTACTGATTCTGAAGAAGGTAGCGAAGAAGCTGCTTCAGGCATCGATACACAATAATTTTAAGCAAATAAGCGTTGCGGTGCTTGTTTTAAAGGGGAAATAATGAAAAAATTATTGATACTATTATCTATACTTGTATTGTGTGTAGGTTGCGCAGAGGCGCCTACTAGCGGTACAACCGACGATACACCAACTAGCACCTCGCAACCACAAAGCGCTACAGCCACCCCAGAGGCAACCGCCACTCCAGAACCAACACCTGAACCTGTTGCCGATATGCAACCTTTAACTGGTGTTTCTGGCACACTTTCTCACATGCGCCCTGTTGCAGTTATGCTAAACAACTTATCTTCTCGCCAATGGGGTACATCTAGCGCATCTGTGTTGATAGAGGGTGTTACAGAGGGTAAAAACACAAATTATGCACTTTTGTATGATGGTATTACAGCTGTGCCTAAAGTTGGGCCTGTGGCACAAGGTAAAGATTTATTTTGGCAGTTTGCAATTGCACAAAACTCAATACTTGTGCAAAACGGCTGGAACACCTATGCCGAAAACCTTTTAAACTGCTATGCTTACCAACCAATAGATGCACGTTTAGTTGGTGTGTTATCTTTTGATTATGAAAAAGATAACGTGCTAGAAAACGATGAATTTAACTGGTATACACAAGGCTCAACCTTACAAAATAGCATTAACAACTACGGCATAGCCACCGAGGGTGAAGTTACACCACTATTTAACTTTGGCGAAAATAAAACAGGCGAAAATGGTGCTACAAGTGTAACAATAAATTACTCTGAAATAGCGGCTACTATACTAACATATAACGCAGATTTAACACAGTGGCAAATGTATAAAACAGATGGCACACCACAAACTGACACCAATAACGGCGCACAACTTGCTTTTGATAACGTTATAATACTTGGCTCAACACCTAGCATTAAAGATAACAAGTTTACACGAGATTATGATTTAACTGCAGGCAAGGGCTTATATCTTTCAAAAGGTGAATGGCAAGAAATAACATGGCAAAAAGGCGATGTTACCGCTACACCAGTTTTTTATGACGCAGATGGCAAAGAACTAATAGTTAACCCTGGCAAAACATATATTGGGATATACGGCAACTTTAAAGGCCAAGCCTTAACACTAGTAGATGCAAACGGCACTAGCCTTTATGATGGCACAACACTTGTGCCAGCTGTTTAAACTGCTTATTTTAAAAATCCACTTTTTTGATTTTTAATAAAAGCGCAGAAAAACCACACCCAAAACAGCAATTATTAAAATTAAAAAGTAGGTAATGGTTACTTTTAAAGTGCCATTACCTACTTTTTTATATCCGCGCTTATTTAAAATATTTTTTAATGCTTTTAGGGTTACAATTTATGCAAGCCCATACGTTTTACTGTTGTTTAGCATCAAGATACCCATAAGGGCAAATATCAATAACTTCAACTATATTATCACGCATCCATAATTTAACATCTGTTTGCAATGTGTAGCCACAGCCAACATCAGCCATCCATTTTTCAGGGCTTTGTGTTGGCAATGCACGCTGGCTAAGCATGCTCATTATAACACCACCGTGTGTTACACACGCTGCTTCTTCTATGCCTTGTTTTATCATAAACTCAAAAAGCTTCATCAGTGTATCAGCACACCTAGCGTGAAACTCCATTACAGGCTCGGCACCATTTGGTGTGTAATCGCCACCAGACATCCACTTGGCAAACTCTGGGTTTTGTTTTAACTCGGCTAGTGGTTGCCCCTCAAATATGCCAAAATTTGCTTCACGCAAATTATCTATTGCAAAAACATTTTTAGCCTCAGGAAAAAGCATTTTTGTTGTTTGTTGTGCACGCAAAAGTGGCGAAGTAAAAACTGTTTGTATATTTGGGTAGGTAAAGCAGTTTTTTAATTCTTCAAGCTGATTTACGCCCTCTTCACACAAAGGTAAATCTGTACCGCTACCTATATATAGTCCTTTTAAATTACCTTCTGTAATTCCGTGGCGTACAAGGTGTAGGTTATATAGTTTCAAAATATGACCCTTTCTGATTAAAAATTGACTTATATCGCATTTTATGTAATTATTTTTAAAAATTTTTTAATATTTTCATTACAATTTTCAAATTTTCAACACAATATATGGTTATAATAAAAAATTTTATTATCACATATTGTTGTTCAAAAAATATGTTGTTAAAACTTACGAAATAATTGTTAAATTCTTGTTATTTTGTCAGTTTACAAAAGGTATGTATATGTTATATACTCTTTGTATTCCTTTTAAAAATTAAGAAATATAAATTAGAATTATGGAGAAAGTTTCCAATGACAGTAGAATTTCATCGTATAATAACCCTTTTAAGAAAAGAGCGTGGCATAACACAAAAAAAAGCAGCAGCCGAGCTAGGGCTTTCACAAGCTTTACTTTCACATTACGAAAAAGGCATACGCGAATGTGGCCTTGAGTTTGTTGTAAAAATAGCAGATTATTATGATGTATCTTGCGATTACTTACTAGGGCGTAGCGAGCAACGCAACGGCCTTGTAATACAAGCAGAAGATATACCAAACCCTGAAACTATGAAAGATAACGTGTTTAAGGGCAGTGTTTTACCTACGATGAATAAAAAACTTATTTCTAACAGCCTTAATATCTTATATGCAAAAATTGGCGAGTGCCAAGATAAAGCACTTGTAACCGAAGTTAGCGCATATTTAATGCTTTGTGTTTATAAAATGTTCCGCTTACTTTACTGTGCACAGCCTCGCAACTCACAAAACCTATTTAGCGTATCACAAGGCGTGTGGGAAGGTTATTCCTCCGCTGCTATGACATACGCTGAAGCCAATGTAAAATCACTGCTAAACGGCGAGGATCCAACAACTGGCAAAAGTGGCGTTAAAGATAAATCAAACTTAAATATGACAACACAAACACTATCCAAAGATTACCCATTATATGCGCCTAGCTTACTAAACCTTGTTAAAAGCAGCGAAACACGCATAGGCGGCAAAAATTAAGGCTAATATAAATTGCAAACTTAAACTATAGGCAAGTATATTACTATAAATAAAAATTACAAATAATCAAATACACTTAAAAGGTATGCGCTTTTATAAGGCGCATATTTCTTTTTGGCAACTTTTACAAATGCATGCATCCTTAAACTTAATTGCATCACCTGTAATTTCTCCACAAAAATCACAAGCACCTTGTGGATGATATTTTTTTAGCAGTATTGTATCGCCATCAACAAAAATTTCAAGTTTAGAATCATTATCTAGTTTTAAACTATTGCGTAACTCCTTTGGCAATACAATGCGGCCTAGGTTATCGAGCCCTCTTAAAATACCAGTGCTTTTCATATATAAATCTCCTTTGGTAACTGCTTTTGCTTTTAATAATAAATTAAAAAATTGTATTAAGATACAATTTAAAAGTGTATAATACAACTTTATAAAGATAGAATACCATATATATATCAAAATGTCAATATTTGGAATATTTGGAAAAAATAAAAAAATATTCCTATTATTTGGTTTTTAATTGTAAAATTAACGCAAACATGTGTTTATTAATAAAGAACAAAAAAATTAAATATTTTTAAATAAAACAAGTTAAATGTTTTATTTTTTTAAGAAAATTAATATACATATATAAAAACACCTACGGTTTAACTTAATAGTTTTACCGCAGGTGTTGTTTTTAATGTTTTTATGACATATAGGTTGTTTTAGAACTTATCATCTTGCATAACAGATGAACGAACTAAAGCACGCCTTAATTTTGCTTGTGCTAAATCAATTTCTTTTTCGTTTAAACGATTATCTTCAAGCATTTTTTCGGCTTGTTTTTTAGCCGCCTGTGCACGAGCTAGGTCAATATCCTCTTCCCACTCCCAAGTTGTGGCTACTAGGCGAGTTCTATCGCCTATAACACTAAGCATACCGCCCATACAAGCAGCATAACGTGTTTTGCCCTCCACTTCGATGTGAGCCTCGCCCATACCAACAGCTGTGCATAAATCCGCATGGTTTGCTAGCACACAAATATCGCCTGCAATAGTTCGGCAAAATAGTTTCTCAACCTGTCCGTCAAAAATTTCGCCATCTGGCGTTACAATTTGAAGATGGTAGCTACTCATAATGTTTAGCCTTTCTTTGCCTTTTCGATTACTTCATCAATTGCACCCGCAAAGAAGAAGTAACTTTCAGGGATACTGTCACACTCGCCTTCTAAAATCATTTTAAAGCCACGTACAGTTTCTTTTAATGGTACATATTTACCTTGTTGACCTGTAAATTGTTCAGCAACGTGGAAGCTTTGTGACAAGAAACGTTGGATTTTACGAGCACGATTAACTGCAAGTTTATCGTCTTCTGAAAGCTCGTCCATACCCATAATAGCTATAATGTCTTGTAGCTCTTTATAACGTTGTAGAACTTGTTGTACACCACGAGCAACATCATAATGCTCTTGGCCAACAACGTCTGGCGCTAGAATACGGCTAGAAGATTCTAGTGGGTCAACCGCTGGGTAAATACCTTGAGCTGCAATATCACGGCTTAAAACTGTTTTTGCATCAAGGTGAGTAAATGTTGTTGCTGGAGCAGGGTCTGTCAAGTCATCAGCAGGCACGTAAACGGCTTGAACTGATGTGATAGAACCCTTGCGTGTGGATGTGATACGCTCTTGTAGCGCACCCATTTCTGTAGCAAGAGTTGGTTGGTAACCAACAGCTGAAGGCATACGGCCAAGTAGCGCTGAAACCTCTGAACCAGCTTGTGTAAAGCGGAAGATGTTATCAACGAACAAAAGCACGTCTTGGTTTTTAACATCACGGAAATACTCAGCCATTGTCAAACCAGATAAAGCAACACGCATACGTGCACCTGGCGGCTCGTTCATTTGGCCAAAAACTAGAGCAGTTTTGTCAATAACGCCACTCTCTGTCATTTCCATGTATAAATCGTTACCCTCACGGGTACGTTCGCCAACACCTGCGAAAACTGAATAACCGCTATGTTCTGTTCCTATGTTGTAGATAAGCTCTTGAATAAGAACTGTTTTACCAACACCAGCACCGCCAAACAAGCCAAATTTACCACCATTAGCATAATGGCAAAGTAAATCAACAACTTTAATACCTGTTTCTAGGATTTCAGTTGTCGATTCTTCTTCTTCGTAAGTTGGAGCTGCACGGTGTATTGGCCAGTAATCATCTGCCTCTGGGGCAGGTTTATTATCAACTGGTTCGCCTAATAAGTTAAATATACGGCCAAGGCAAGCATCGCCAACAGGCACTGCAATAGCCTTGCCTGTATCAACTGCATCTGTACCACGAACAAGGCCGTCAGTGCTATTCATTGCAATGCAACGTGTAACATTATCGCCTATATGTTGTGCAACTTCCGCAATTAATTTTTCGCCATTGTTGTCTATCTCAATAGCATTGAGAAGTTCTGGCAAAGCACCATCCGCAAATTGAATGTCCAGGACTGGGCCTGTAATTTGGATGATTTTACCTATGTTTTTTTGCGACATGGGCATGTTCTCCTTTTTATATAGTATAGTATTACGCCTCTGCACCAGCAACAATCTCTGTAATTTCTTGAGTAATTGCTGATTGACGTGCACGGTTGTAATAAAGGTTTAAATTGCCAATCATTTCTTTTGCATTTTTTGTTGCTGAATCCATAGCTGTGCGCCTTGCGGCAAGTTCACTAGCTACTGATTCGCAAATTGCGCCGTAAATCATGCCTGCAAGATACTCTGGAATAATTGCGTTGAAAACATCCTCGCTGTTTGGCTCGTAAAGCATAACATTATGCACTTTACCAGCTGTTTCTTCTGCAATTTTTGTTTCATCGCTTTGCAAAGCTTCTTCTTTTATAACCTCAAAAGGTAAAAGAGTAGTAAGCGTTGCCTCTTGTGTTAGCATTGATTTAAAGTTAGTGTAGCACAAAACAATTTCATCAAAATCGCCTTTAGCAAATCCATTTGCAACAAGTTTTGAAACTTCAAAACAATCACTAACGGAAATATCGCCTACTTCAGCAAATTCTTTTGTGAGTAGTGCACAACCAAGGCGTGTATAACGCTCGACAGCCTTTTTACCAAAAGGTAAAACGACAACATCTTGACCCTTGATTGTTGCATCGACAAGCTTAAACATGTTTGAGTTGTAGCCGCCTGCAAGGCCTCTATCACCAGCAATAACTATATAACAAATTTTATTAACCTCACGTTTTTTAACGTATGGTGATCTAAAATCCCAGTTATTTAAAGCTATATCTGTTAGTGTTTTGCCCAATACTTCAAAGTATGGGCGGCTTCTGTCAACACGGTTGCGTGCGTGGCGCAATTTTGAGGAGGCCACCAATTCCATGGCTTTGGTGATCTGCATGGTGCTTTGTACGCTCTTAATGCGCAGTTTTATGTCCTTCATGGAGCCTGCCATGCGATTACCTCCTTTTTAGTGTAGTCTTGTGAATTCAGCTGTGTAAGTTTCTAAAACAGCTTTAAGTTTTGCTTCTGTTTCGTCGCTTAGCGCACCTGTCTTTTTAATTTCAGCTAAAACTTCAGCTGCAGCTGCGTTTGTATCGGTGTATTCGTAAATACCACGTTCATAATCAGCTATTTTTTCTACTGCAACATCTTTTAAGTAGTTGTTAACAACTGCAAAAAGGATGAAAACTTGTTTTTCAGTATCAATTGGAGAGTTGCGGTTTTGTTTT
>CAYJJL010000010.1:0-19409 GCA_964370455.1 uncultured Faecalibacterium sp. | reverse complement strand
CTAAAACGCATGTTTTGTTTAACATTTGCTATCATCGCCTGTGCTGTGTAGCGCTGGCCTATCATAACGCAAAGTTTGCGTGCACGTGTAACACCTGTGTAAATTAAATTTCTATAACGCAATTTTTCAGGCACTTCTGACACTGGTAAAATTACCGCTGGAAACTCCGAGCCTTGGCTTTTGTGTATTGTTATCGCATATGCAATTTCAAGCTCAATTAAATGCTCTGCGCTATAAATAAGCGTGCGGTCGTCCATTTGCACTGTCATTGCTCTATTTTTGTTATCTATATCAAGCACAACACCAATATCGCCGTTATAAGCACCCACACCACTTTCAGAGCCCGCTTTATGCCATGGTATATCGTAATTATTACGCACCTGCATAACTTTATCACCCTGACGGAAAGTTGTTGCACCAACTGTTATCTCTGCTTTTTGTAGGCGTGGTGGGTTTAAAAGGCGCTGCAGTTCCGTGTTAAGTGCTGTTGTACCTGCTGGCCCTAGCTTTGTTGGGCAAAGCACCTGTATATCACGCACAGCATCAAAACCATAACTTTGTGGCAAACGCCTTGAAACTATATCACAAATAAGTTCTTGACACGCTTGCCCTACAGCCTCAATAAAAAAGAAATCATCTGTTTTTTCGCCTTTTTCTAGCGTGTTACCCTCAACTATATTATGCGCATTTTTAACAATTAAACTTTGCTCCGCCTGGCGGAAAATTTCATTTAAACAAACGCTTGGTATTGCTTCAATTTTTATTACATCGCCCAAAACATTACCAGCGCCAACGCTAGGTAATTGGTCAGCGTCGCCAACCATTATTATACGGCAACCACGTTTTAATGCCGCAAGCAAAGCCTGAAACAACTTTGCGTCCACCATACTCATCTCATCAAGTACAACTACATCACATTTAAGCAAATTTGTTTCATTGCACTGAAAACGCATCTTACCTTCAGAATATACAGCGTCCAACAAACGATGTATAGTGCTTGCTTTATGCCCTGTTAGTTCGCTTAATCTTTTTGCTGCGCGCCCTGTTGGTGCACAAAGCGAAACACGCTTGCCTTGTTGCTCAAGTAATTTTAAAACGGCATTTAATGTTGTAGTTTTACCTGTGCCAGGGCCACCTGTTAGCACAAAACAGTTTTCAGTAAGTGCGCCCTCAATTGCTTTGCGCTGGTTGTGCGCATATGCAAAGCCTTGTGTGAGTTCTAAAAATTGTATATCTCTATCTATGCCAAAAACTGTTGGTTTTGGATATGTTAAAAGTTCCGCTAAACGGTGTGCGATATCTTGTTCTGCAATCAGTAAATCTGGCAAATAAGCGTAATCTGTGCCGTCAAAAGTTTGTATATTAATTTCGCCTTCCTCAACGTATTTCAGCAAAACCTCTTGCAAAAGCTCTATATCCAGCTTAACAAAACGTGATGTTGTTTGCAATAATTTTTCGCAAGGTAGGCACGTATGCCCATTGTTTGCATTGTGTCGCAAAGTGTAAAGCAGTGCCGCCGCACATCGCAAGTGGCTATCCTGAGAAAGCTGCAGTTCTGCCGCTATGCTATCCGCATGGCGAAAACTCAAATGTAAAGGCTCACCGCATAATAAATAAGGATTTTTACCTATAGCTTCTATCACTGTACCGCCAAAACTTTTAAAAATCTGCACAGCACGTGAGGCGGAAATATCAAAGCGTGATAAGTACGCAATAAGCTCACGCACGCCAAACATACGATGAAACTCCTCATGTATGCGTTTAATTTTATCTGGCGATAAACCACGTATGCCCACAAGTTGCATAGGCTCGCTCGCAATAATTTCAAGTGATTTTTCGCCAAATTTTTCCATTATTTTTTTAGCTGTGGCAACCCCTATATAAGGTAAAGACCCACTCGAAAGATACGCAAAAATAGCTTGTTCCTCCCTTGGGATATCTGTTTCACAGGTTAAGGCTCTAAACTGCTTGCCATAGGTAGAGTGCATTTCAAACCTACCTGTGCATGCTACTGTTTCGCCTATGTGTATCTCGCCCACTGCCCCGCACACAACAAATAGCTCCCCACCAGCGGAGAGCTCAAAAACAGTATAGCCGTTTTCCTCATTAACGAACACGACATTTTGCACTACGCCTTCCATGCGTAAAAGTTCTTGTTCGTGCATTATTTACCTATATTTCCTTCATTCAAACAAATGTCACCTAAACTTATTTTATACAATATATAAATACTATATTTTAATGCTGTTTGGATAATACTTGTTTACTTATAATTAACAAACATATTGTATCATAATTTTATATAGCTTGTAAATTGTTTTTTTGATGAATTTCACGCCCCTTTAAATACAGCAAATTAAAAACAACTCACCGCTTTAACATATTACCGTAATTTTCATTAACACTACCAGTTTTTTA
This sequence comes from uncultured Faecalibacterium sp., assembly GCA_964370455.1. Taxonomy (GTDB): domain Bacteria; phylum Bacillota; class Clostridia; order Oscillospirales; family Ruminococcaceae; genus Faecalibacterium. The sequence continues at coordinate 16,991 of CAYJJL010000010.1, read as the reverse complement.
TTGATTTGCATTGCCAAAACACAAAATTTAGTATACTATATTATAAAACATCACTTTTAACGAAAGGTTTTGCCATGACACTAGAGGTTTTCTCTTTTACACAGCTTGATGATATTAGCTTAAACGCATTAAAACAACACTCAAATGCAATAAAAACAACTCTTTTGCAACACACAAATAATTTTGCAAAAAACTGCAATTTAGCCGCCAAAAACAGTAATGCTGATTGGCTTTTATTTTTTGCGCCAAATGTTTCAATAGACAAAAAAACTATCAGCGCAATTTTAAATGTAAAAATCGCCACCGAAAACGCAACACCAGAGCAAGCTTTATTTGCCGTGCGTCAATTGCCATTAGATATGAGCTGGCATATCAACCCTATTTCCATGGAAATAGAAAGTTTTGAGCCAGAAGCATTTGCTGTACGCAAAAGCGCATTTTTAAACTGTGGCGGTTTTGACGATAATTTTTCGGTTTATCTGTGCTATGAGCTTGCATTGCGTTTGCGAGCAAATAAACACAAACTATTTTACTTGCCAACAGCAAGCGTTAACGTTAGCCAAACGCACGACCGCCTTGCACAACCCACACTAACAGATTACATGGCAATTTTGTCTGAAAAAGTGTATCTCGCTGGCAAATACGGCAATATCTCCAAAATAGCAAAAGCCAAAACAAAATACTTTACAGCTATAAAACATCCTAAACATTATGCTGGCGTGCGTAAAGCCTTGTTAAAAAATATAGCTAAATTAACCATTAAAGGTTTTAAGTGTTTTGGTAAAAGCTTTACTAAAACTGCTTACAAAAAAGCTGTTAATAATTTGGGGGAAATTAACCCTGATACCATACCACAACGCGGCAGAGAAGCTCAATTTGAAATAACACAAAACCCACTGGTGAGCGTTATTGTTCGCACTTGTAACCGCCCAGCTGTGTTACGTGAAACTCTAAAAAGCTTACGCTGGCAAACATACAAAAACTTTGAAATTGTGCTTATTGAGGACGGCCCACCAACCGCTGAAACAATGGTTAAAGCCGAGTTTAGCGATTTGCCAATACGCTACCACTCAACAGGCAAAAACATAGGGCGTGGCAAGGCTGGCAACCTTGGTATAGAGCATGCAAAAGGCGAGTTTGTTTGCTTTGTTGACGACGATGATTTTTACTACCCAGATTTTATAGAAGCATCACTTGCATATTTATTAAATAACCCACAGGCTGATTTTTTATATAATGCGAGCATGGTTATCGAAACAAATGTTGAAACACAAAACCCTGAATACAACTATACAATAAGCAAAATAGAGCCTGTACGCTTTGAACATATCACACTTATGGATATGTGTATAAAATGCCGTGTGCCGTTAAATTCAGCAATGTTCAAGCGTGAATTATATACAAAAACTAGTGGTATGCGTGAGGATATAGACGGTGACGAAGATTGGGCAATGTGGCTACGCTATACTATGGTTGGCAAGCGCAAAGCACAAAACGCACTAGATATAAAACGAGCACTTAGCCTTTTTGCAACTCCTGCAACTACAAGCACGGCTAATGCAAGGCTAGATACCTACGAAAAATTTGATTATATAATGTTAAGCGACCATGATTTAAATTTTAAAGTAACACCATACGAGATCACACATTGGCGCACACAGCTACTTGCAGATTTATCACATTTAAAAGCACTTGGCAAACTAAATGCATTATTGCAAGACCCAAAGCGCAATAACTGGCCTAGATTTACACCAGTTTTACCCACTGACGCAAGTGAAATAGTTGAAATTAGTGCCTTGCAAATAAATGGCTACTACCAAACTATTTTGGACGACGTAGCAAATGGTAAAATAACATTATAATTTATTTTTATTATCACAAAAATTGAAATTATACTTTAAACAATACAATTTACAAAAACTGTAACAATAAATTATCAAAATAAAAAAACGAGAGTATACCGAATTTATTTCGTCATACTCTCGTTTTATTTTTTAAACAAAGTTTTTTAACTGTTATCCTTCAACGGGGGCTCCGCCTTGTATCAAAAACTCATTGTGTTCATGTTTTTTTATCAAAGATGGAAACATAGTAAGTTTAAACATGCTCAAAACTTCCTTTTTGGAGCGTTTTGGATTTTTGGCAATTTCTTTGTATAATTTACGTGCAAGTTTTAAAAACTCTACACGTGCATATTCTTTACGCGGTTGTTTTTCACGCTCTAGCAATAAATCGTAAAAAAACAAACGTTGTACTTTATATAAAAGATCAAATTGTTGCTGAGCTTGTAATCTTTCCATACGTTTTTGCTTATATGGTACCGACGCAAGCCACTGCTGTGCAGACATCCCTACCCTTGATTGGCTATTTGGATTTTTGCGATAATATACAAGTGGTACATATTCAACAGCTATGCGCTGTGCTTTATATAAAAGCTCATCTATAACGCAATCATCTTCATTTAATGCCCCAAGAGGAAACCTCACGCCATCATATACACTTTTATGATAAATTTTTGCCCATGGCACAACATACAATACTTGATGAATAGTGCAAAGGCGCGCAATATATGTAATAGGGTCAATAACTTCAAGTGGTTTGCGCTTTGGTATTGCAAATTTTTCTAACAAAGTAGCATCAGCTTCAATTTCTTCAAACGAAGTAACCGCCATTTTTACATCATTTTCTGTGCAAATGCTCAAAAGGTGCTCTAAAATACGGTTATGCGCAAAATCATCACAATCTAAAAATACTATATATTCGCCTTTTGCTATTTCAAGCCCTGCATTACGTGCACCAGATGTACCTAAGTTTTTTTGATGTATAACTGTTACACGTTCATCTTTATTTGCATAGTGGTCACAAAGTTTACCACTATCATCTGGGCTATCATCATCAACTAAAATTAATTCTAAATTTTTATGTGTTTGTTGCAATATACTCTCAACACAATCAAACAAGTGTTTTTCCGCACCATATACAGGCACAATTACAGATATTAAAGCAAATTCTGCCAATATTGTATCCCCTTTCAAAATAAATTTCAATAAAATAATTTCATAAAATATATTTTATCATATAATACATATTTTGAAAAGCACTAATTAATATTTTTTTAACAAAAAGTGCTTAAATCAACGATATATTATTGTACGTTATAAAAAACCTCTACAAGTGGGCTATCTGGTGATAAAAACAAAGTATTATTACCGCTAGCAAGGCTGTTTTTAGCAGCATCTAACGCACGTACATAGTTGTAAAAATCAGCTTTATCAGGGTCGGAATATGCATCGGATAAAATACGCATATACTCCGCTTCGCCTTCTGCTATTAAAATTTCCGCCTGTGCTTTCGCCTCACTTAAAGCAATTTCAACATCTTTATCTGTTTCGTTGCGTATAACTTGTGCTTGGTTTGCGCCTTCTGCTGTATAGCCAGCAGCAATGTTGCTACGTTCACTTATCATACGTTGATAAACAGCTTCTTTATTATCGTCTGGCAAATCCAAATGTTTTGTTTCTACTGCAAGTAATTCAATGCCATATTCTTCAAGGCTATTACCTACTGCAAGCCTGATATCCTCAGCAAGTGCGCCATCACGCCCACTAATAACCTCTGTTTGTGTACGTGATGAAATAACGTTTTTCATCGCATTATAAACAATGTTAGATAAACGACTTTCCGCGTTAGAAACTGAACCATTTAACGTTTGTATAAAAAGCTGTGGGTCTGCAACACGCCAAAGTGCAAAGCTATCTGCCACCATGCTTTTTTTATCCTCAGTGATAACATCAGATAAAGGTAAATCATAAATTAAAGTTGTGTTTGGTAAATATTCAACTGTTTGCACAAAAGGTATTTTAAGGCTAATACCCGCTGTGTCGTTAATTTTTACAACACTACCAAATTGACGTATAACGCTATACTCGTTTTGCTCTGTTATAACAAACGCACCATTAAAAGCCACTAAGGCTACAACAGCAACTATGGCAATTATAAAAGTTTTAAAATTTGTTTTCATTTTAACCCACCCCATTTACTACGTTTTGAGTGCCTTGGTTTAGCACATTTAATGTGTTGCCAGTGCCGTCTTGAATAATAATTTTCATGTTTGGCAAAAGCTCTTCCATTGTTTCATAATACATGCGCTGTTTTGTAATTAGTGGGTTTAGAGCATATTCTGCATACATTGCATTAAAACGTGCAACTTGACCCATAGCCTCATTTATGCGAGCCTCTTTTTGGCCTTGTGCATCTTGTAAAATTCTATCAGCCTCTGCTTCTGCTGCTGGTATTTGCTCTGAGCGGTATTGGTTAGCATTATTTATAAGTGTATCTGCGCCTTGCTTTGCGGTTTCAACCTCTTTAAATGCGCTTAAAACTGCTTCGGTAGGTGGTTCTGCATCTTGTATTGTTATATTAACTAATTGTAAGCCTATGTTTTCAACTTCAAGGCGTGTTGTTATTTTATCTTTAATTTCGCTTTGTATTTGGTTTTTACCAGTTGTGATAACATCATCAACTGGATACATGCCTATTGTGTCACGTATATAACTTTGTGCAAGAGTTTTTAAAATAAACTCAGGCGATTGCGAATTATATAAAAAAGCAACTGGGTCTGTTACACGATATTCCACAAAAAAATCCACATTAACGAAGTTATAATCAGATGTTATCATAACGCTTTCATCTGCTATAGTTTCGCCTGTTTGGCTATCATAGCCTATTGAAAGACCACGTATTGTCATATCAACAATTTTTACATTTTGTACAAAAGGTACTTTAAAATGTAAACCACTTGTTGTTACAGCACTAGGTGTACCAAAAGTTACGACAACTGCGTTTTCTTGCTCGTTAATAATATAAAAGCCGTCTAAAACTGTTATACCAACTAACACGGCAATTATCACACCCAAAACTATATTTTTAGAAAACTTGAACCCTTTTTTCGCACCATTTGGCGGTGGTGGTGGCGGATTACCACCTTTTTTAAACTCGTAGGCATTACCTTTATATTCTTCAAAAGCCATTTTTTACTCCTTTTTCGTTGTACATTTTTATCATTTAACACATTTATTTTTAACAATTGTGCATTAAATCAAATTTATTTTTTCAGCATATTCCAAAAGCAATTCTCTTTCCAAAAATGGAGTTTTTTCACCTTTTCTATCCCTGTATGCTTCATGGCCTTTACCTATAACTGCAATTAAATCGCCATCTTCTGCATTATCTACTGCATAGTGCAAAGCATCTAACCTATCCAATATTTCTACAAATTTTGCATTTTGATTGCCTTTTTCTATGCCTATGCGTATATCTGCAATGATATCCGCAGCTTCTTCAAAGCGGTTGTTATCCTCAGTTACTATAATAAAATCAGCTAGTTTTGCGCATATTTCACCCATGCCATATCTGCGCAACTTTGAGCGATTACCACCACAACCAAACACAACTACTAAGCGTTTTGGCTTATACTCTTTTAAAGTATTAAGCAAGCTTTCTGTTGAAACTTCGTTGTGCGCATAATCCAGCAAAATTGTAAAACGCTTGCTCAAAGGCACAAGTTCAACACGCCCTTTTACCGCACAGCCTGCAAGCCCAGATAAAATATCCTCTTGTTTTACGCCTAACACCTTTGCTGTAGCAATTGCAGCTAAAGCATTATAAACACTAAACGCACCAGGCATAGGTAGCCTAACTTTAAATAAGCCTTGCGTGCCATCTTCCGCTAATGTTTCGCTAACTTTAAAGCTAACACCTAAAAAATCCTCTGTGCGTAACAAACTCATATCATGGGCGCAAAAATCAGCATCGTTGCTATAGCCATAATACACACTTTTACATGTATGGCCATCCAATAATGCGGCGGTATTTGCATCATCAATATTTAAAACGCCAACATCACATCGCTGAAAAAGCTGCCCTTTCCACATGCGATATTCTTCAAAATCTTCATGTTCGCCAGGGCCAATGTGATCAGGGGAAAGGTTAGTAAAAACACCAATGTTATAATGCACGCCAGCTACACGCTCCATCATTAAACCTTGGCTTGAAACCTCCATTAATACAGTATCACACCCTGCTGCATAAAACTCTGCAAATATTTTTTGCAGTTCGTAACTTTCTGGTGTGGTGTTAGCTGTATCTCTATGAGTGCCTGCATAATAAAGGCCGTTCGTGCCTATCATACCAACAGTTTTACCAGCTGTTTCTAAGATGCTTTTGAGCATATGTGTCGTAGTTGTTTTACCCTTTGTGCCTGTTACGCCTACCATACACATTTTTTTTGCAGGATGTTCAAAATAATTTGCGCTCATTAATGCCATTGCATAGCGTGTATTTTTAACCTTAACAACCGCAACATCATTTTTAGGCTTAAATTTCAAATCATGCTGAATAACTAACACGCTTGCGCCTTTATTAACACAATCCTCTGCAAAATCGTGGCTATCACGCTGCGTACCTTCTATGCAAACAAATAACCCACCCTGTGCAACTATTCGGCTATCATAAAATATATCCGATACCTCTGTGGAAAGCTCACCTTGTTCTAATGTAAAATCTAGATTTTCCAAAATTTTTGATAATTTCATACTTTGCCTTTCTGTGGCTGTGCCACAACAGCTTATGTTATTGATGCTGCATCATCACTTGGTGTAGGCTCTGTTGTTGCCGTTGCTTGTGGTTGCTCTGTAGTTTGTGGCTGTGTGGTCGCTTGCGCTTGTTCTGGGTCTTGTGGTTGTGTTGGCGCTGTACTAGGTGTTATCTCCTCTGCTGTTGGCATCTGTGCAACACCTTGTTTAAATATTGCGCTAACATCAGTTTCAATATTTTGGTTGCTTACATTTAAAACACCTGTATCAGTAGACGAGCAACCGTCGCCATTTTCGTTCAATAAAATATACTTTGCTAAATCTAGTTTATAATCAAGTTCATGTATAGTGCCAACTTCCACTGCGATGCGGTCTTGGTATAAAAACCATATACCCATTTCACCAGCAAATACTAAATCTGTTGTATCTTTAAGCAAATCTCTCTCTGTCAGCTCTAAAAACAATAAATCTAGTGTTTCTTTTCGTGTTGGTAAAACCTGTTCATCCGCTGAAATTTGCCCTTCTTCAATAGCTAATTGTCTTTCGGCTTCATCCTGGGCATCTTCCGCAAAACTTAGTTTTTCACCAGTTGTCCAACTTGCTGGTGTTGCACCCATTAAAACAGGTAAGCTCGGCGTTTCGCTAACCATGGTTATAACTCGTAACTCGCTAGATAACACAAGCCAGTTTTCGCCTGCTTTTATGGCATAACTCTCCTTTGCTGGTGCTAAACGCACATAAACAGTGCTCGGAAATTTGCGCACTATATCTACTTGTTCAAGTAGCGGTAGTGCCGCACTCAAAGCTTCTTCTTTTTCCTTTTCGTTAAAGCCAAAAATATTTTCTTCTAGCTCTATACCTAATTTCGCTAGTACTAATTCTTCAGTATAAACACCTGTATCGGCTATTTCTCCACTTGGGCTTTGTAGCTCTATTGTAGTTACTTTAAAAAGTAAAACTACGCTTAATACAATGCCTATAATTAGCGCAATTAAAACTAAAAAAAACGTCCAAATTCTGCGTTGCATTTTACGCCGTCTTAACGCGGCTTTCGTTAGTCTACGTTCTTGCTTTTTACCTTTATTTCTATGCGTTTTTCTTCTGTTAGTATTGTCGTTTACTTTTTGTTTATTACCATAGCGTTCATCATTGTAACCCACGTTATTATCGTACCCACGCACATAATCGTTTTCATATACTTGGCTAGTACGGTTTATTTTGCGCTTTTTACTCATACTACTTTTATCATTAGCATTTTTATGCTGTTTATTTACTTGCCTCTTTTTTTGAGGGCTCAAGTTATTTTTATGCACACGATTATTTTCGTATTGGCTCACAAAAAGCCCTCCTCCCTGTTCTATTACTCATTATTAATCGCTATTTTCTGCGCTACTATTTAGCAGCTACTAAGCTGTTGTTAAAACTTAGCTCTTATCCACAAGGCGCGAAAGCGCATTAGTTATTTTTTCAAGGCTATCTTCAACTGCGACAGTACGTGCAAGTTTACCCATTATTACAAGCTCATTTTTATTTGCAATTAATTTTTGTGTGGTGCTAATTAATTTTTCACCAGTTAAATCTTTTTCTTCCAGCACTACTGCAGCACCTACTTTTTGTAGTTCCATAGCGTTATGATATTGATGATTTTCCGCCACATTAGGGCTAGGTATCAAAATTGCAGCTCGCCCCACAGCCGAAAGTTCAGCAATGGTAAGTGCACCAGCACGGCAAATAACTAAATCTGCCATACTAAGCATTTGTGCCATATCCTCTATATACTCTTTTACAACTATATCTTTATTTGTAATATTTTTTTCCTTCATTAAATTGTCAAAAAGCTCTACACCAAACTTACCTGTTGCATGTATGTGTAAAATATTTTGATCTGTAGTTTGCTCCCACTCGCATAAATCTGCAACAACTTCATTAATGCGCCTAGCACCCAAACTACCACCAAACGATACTATAACAGTTTTGTCGCCTATGCCAAGCCTTGCACGGTTTTCTATACGTTTTGCAACTGCGCTAAAAATTTCTCTGCGCACAGGGTTACCTACAACAATGCTTTTTTCTTCTGCGCCTAGCTTTGGCACTGCCGCCGCAACAGCCGCAAAAATAATATCAACATCTTTTGCCAAAAGTTTATTTGTAACCCCAGGGTATGCATTTTGCTCGTGTATGGCTGTTTTTATTTTTCGCTTTGCCGCCGCACGCACAACTGGCCCTGAAACATAACCGCCACAGCCAATTACTAAATCTGGTTTTAATGCCTTTAGCATATTATTAGCTTTTGGCATTGCACGCATTAAATTCCAAATAGTAACAGCATTACGCTTTATATTTGTTAAATTTATCTGGCGCTGAAAACCAGTAATTTCTATATCATGAAAATCATAACCTGCCCTTTTTACAAGCGCACACTCCATGCCTTTTTCTCTACCTGCAAAGTGTATTTGCGCAGTAGGGTAAACCTCTTGCAATGCATCTGCAATTGCAAGCGCTGGGTTTATGTGGCCCGCTGTACCACCAGCTGCAATAAGTATTTTCATACAAAACCTCTTTTTTGTTGTGATTAAACAGTAACAAAATTTTCTGTTTTTTGTTGTTGAGTTTCTTTCGCTTGAGCTTTTTCTTTCTCACGTTGTAGTATTTTTTTATGCGATCCCATACGAGCTATTGAAAGCATAACACCCATTTGCGCTAAAAGCATTAACAAACTAGTACCGCCAGAAGAAAAGAAAGGCAAGCTAATACCAGTATTTGGTAAAATACCTGTAACAACACCTATGTTAAAAAAGAACTGCCACGCAATTTGTGCTGTTATGCCTATAGCTATTAACGAGCCAAAGTAATCCGCCGCCTCAAAAGCTATAACAAAACCTTGCGCAATTAACGCTACAAATAACAATATAACAATAGTCGCACCAATAAAACCTAGTTCTTCGCAGATAACACTAAAAATAAAATCATTAGTTGCCTCAGGCATCCACAGCTGTTTTTGTATACCGTTGCCAAAGCCTAAACCATTTAACCCCCCAGAGCCTATCGCATACACACTTTGCATAGTTTGCCAGCCCATTTGTGATACATCTAAAGTCCAACCTTCTAAACGCTCTTGTACACGCTCAACTTGCGCCAATAACGGCAACACAATCACCGCTGCTGTTGCCGCTATACCAATTAACGGAAGTGTTAAACGCCCTAGCGCACCACTTAATAATACCATAGTGCCCATAACAGCAACTAAAATAACCATAGCTGAATAATGTGGTTGAAAAAACAATAAAAGCAAAATAGGTAAAAGTGCGATAAAAGGCACAAAAGCAGCTAAAAACAAAACTGGTTTTAGCTTTAATTGACTATTGCGTTTGTTAGCATTAAATTGCTTACACAACATAATTGCGGTTAGCAAAATCATAATAAATTTTGCAATTTCAGAAACTTGAATAGTAGGTATAAATGTAACGCCCTCCCAATATAACCAGCGCTTAGCGTAGTTTAAAGGGTCACAGGTAAACTGCACAACTAAAAGCAATACAATAACAACACCATAACCTGGGTAAATCCAGCGCTCGTATGCGTGGTAATCTATACGAGATATTACTAGCATCGCAACAACACCTAGCATTGTCCAAATAAACTGGTTTGTTACAACAGCATAGCTATCTTGGCTTTCTATATAAGAGGACGCATAACTTGCGCTAAATAGCATTAATAAACCTAAAGTTTGTAAAATAGCATAAGTTGCTAAAAAATACATAGGTAAAGGTCCTTTTGCAATAAAATCGCTAAGAAACCCCTTTTTTTTCTTGCGTAATTTTTTAGTTTTATTCACAGCTGTAACCTCTCAATTAAATAGCACAACCAAGGCGCAAAAAAATTATTGATAAAAAAACGCCTACAAGTGCAAAACCACAAAAAGCATATATAACTTTCACTTCACTCCAACCACGCTCTAATAAAAAGTTATGAAATGGTGCTGCTCGGAAAATCTTTTTATGAAAAAATCTTATAGAAAAACGCTGAATAATTACAGAAAGCCCCTCAAACCAATATGGTAAAGCTAGCAAAACTAATAGCCCAGGCCAATTTAAAATTTGTATTATACCAAAAACTGCACCTGCTAAAAACATGCTACCTGTGCTACCCATATGTATTTTTGCAGGCGGAAAATTCCAAAATAAAAACGCAAGCAACGAGCCAGCAATTGCCGCTGGAAAAATAGCAAGTTCAAAGCTATTTAAAAGCACGCAAATGCTACAAAGTGCTAGTAAAATTAAAAAAATGGTTGATGAGCACAAACCGCTTATACCCTCGGTGCCATCCACACTGCGCACAAACAAAAAAGTAACAAAAAACAGCATAGGTATATATGTTATACCTAAATCAACAACACCTAGAACTGGCAAAACCACAGTTGAAACAAGCAAGCCGTTTTGCCAATAAATCAACATTATTACCAATATTGCAAGTGCTAGTAATGCCCATTTAACCAGTGTTGGCAAACCTGCGCCTGCCTTGTTACGCTGGCACACTATATCCTCTATAAAACCAACAACACCAATGGCAAATGCACTATATAAAACTAGCTGTGTTTCGCCCATCCAATCCATGCCTAATAGCAAAGGTTCTGCAAACATAACAGCCGAGCCAACTATACCCAAAGAAATAACGCTGGCAAGTATAAAACAAAGCCCACCCATAGTAGGTTTTGAGCCTTTATATGCGCTCCAAGGCACGCCTTTTAAAACTTTTTTACCACCTTTTACTGCTTGCAAAAGTGGTACAAGTAAGTTTCCAAAAGCTATTGTGAGCAAAAACCCAAACGCCGCCGCGGCGACAAGTGCAAAACGTGCCATAAAATAAAACTCCTTTTAGTATGCATTGCTTAAATTACGTGTATAGATTTTCAAATATTTTTTAAAGCGAAGCGAAGAAAAATGTTATAAAAATCTATAGCATACTCTTTATATCATATCCGATTGTTTTTGTTTGTAGAAAAACTGCAATGTTTCTTCAAGCGCCATACCTCGGCTAGCTTTCACCAAAATTGCATCGTTTTTCCAGCTATGAGCCAACAACATCTGTGCGGCTTCCTCTTTAGTGGTTGCATAAAGTGTGTATTGCCCCTCGGCTTTTGCGGCATCGGCTATCCATTTGCCAGCCTCACCTATGCAAACAAGGCACACAAGCCCTGATTTTGCAGCAGTTTTGCCTAAGGCTATATGTGCCTGCTGTGAAAATTCACCAAGCTCAAACATATCACCTAAATACGCTATTTTTTGCTCTGCTGGAAACTCCTTAAACATTTCAAGCGCAGCAACCATGCTATCAGGATTTGCGTTGTAGCAATCCTCAATAACTGTTACATCACCAACTTTAACAATTTTTTGGCGCATACCTGTTTGCTTAAAATTACTTAGTGCACTAGCTGATTTTTGCGCATCTAAACCTAAGCGTGTTGCCACGCTATAAGCCGAAAGTGCATCTAAAACACTATGTTTGCCAAGCGCTGGTATGTAAACATTAAAACTGCCATAAAGTGCATCGTGCAACACAAAATTTTGCCCCTCGCCATTTATAGTTATTTCATCCGCCCAAATTTCAGCATTGTCATCTTCAAGTGCAAACCAAACAGCTTTAATGTGTTTTGGTAGTTCAGCATTACGCAAAAACTCATCGTGATAAGGTAGCGCAAGTGGCGCCCCTTCGCACAGGCCAGCGCAAAGCTCTAATTTCGCTTTGCATATATTCTCCCTACTGCCTAGGTTTTCAATATGTGCTGTGCCTATGTTTGTTATTATGCCAGCGCAAGGTTTACTTGCTATTGCAAGACGCTCAATTTCGCCTGTATGGTTCATACCCATTTCAACTACTGCAAACTCTGTACTATCGCTCATACGCAGTAATGTGCGTGGTACGCCTAATTCGTTATTTTCGTTGCCAAAAGTTTTTATTGTTTCCCCAAATGCTGAAAAAATCGCATCGCAAAATTCTTTAGTTGTGGTTTTGCCTACGCTACCAGTTACACCTATAACTTGTGGTTTTAACTGTGCACGGTAATTTGCACCTATTTGCATCATAGCCGCATAACTTTCAGCGCATATAATTTGTTTCTCGGTAGGTATCTCAGGTATAGGGTGGTTTAATACAACATAAACTGCACCTTTTTCAATAGCCTCTTTTGCAAAATCATGGCCATCCACTCTTGCACCAGTAAACGCAACAAACACACAGCCCTCGCAAAGTGTACGACTATCGCTTGTAACATGTGTAACTAATACATCTGATAAAAATTCTTGCGGTGCTAGGCCACAAAGTAATTCACGTGCAGAAATCGCTTGCATAAACCAACCTCCCTTCTCTAAAGAAAAAATCACGATAAACTATCTATATATTAAATAGTATGTAAAAAATCGCATTAAAATGTATCTATCCGCTTTCGCCCTCGCAAACAATTGTAATAATTGTGCCTTTTTCGGCTACTTGCTCAGCTGTAATGCTTTGGCTTGTAATCAATAAATTTTCGTCGCCAACGATGGCAACGTTAAACCCTGCTGCTTGCAATAATTGCTTTGCAAAGGTAGTTGTCTTGCCTGTAACATCTGGCACAATTGCTGTTTGCCCTGTTGTGCCCTCTATATAAGTATAAATAGTAGTGCCGCTTAAAACCTCTGTGCCTGCAGCTGGGTATTGGTATGTAATTATAGCCGCAGTTTCATCTAATGTTTCGCTCTCAATTAAATTATGTTTTAACCCTATACGGTTAAGCGAAACTTGCCCTGTGCTCCATGTGCTACCAACTATATTTGGCACTTTAACAACTGTTTGGCTTAAATCTGTGCCGTCGGTTTCTATGCCTAAATATGGCGCTATTTCACTTATAATATTACCAACAGCTGGCGCCACTAAAGCCGAAGCGTAGTCTGTATCAGGGTTGTTAGGGTCATCCAGCATCATATAAATTAAATATTGTGGGTCGTCTGCTGGGATAATTGCAACATATGACGATACTTTTTTATAATCGCCGTCGCTCACACGTAAATCCATATTTAGCTGTTCGCTAGTGCCTGATTTACCGCCTATTCTATACCCTGCAACATACGCTCTGTATCCACCACGTGTTTCTGTGCCATACCCCACCTCATATTCTAACAAATATCTTATGGTTTCGCTAGTGCTTTCGCTAATTACTTGACGTTTTATTTCACTTTCTGTATCATAAACAACGTTTCCGTTAATATCTGTAACTTGCTTTACCATTTGTGGCGTTACTAAATACCCACCATTTACAGCCGCTGCCATAGCTGTGCTAAGCTGTAAAGGTGTAATCGCCATTGATTGCCCAAAAGCTGATGAAGCAAGTTCAACTGGGCCTAAATTATCTAAATTGTAATACTGTATATAGTTTGTTTCATATGGCAAATCCACACCTGTTGGTAATGTAAAACCAAATGAGTTAAAATAATCGTAAAATGTTTCTGGTCCCATTGCTTCGGCCAATTGTATAAAATAAATATTACAACTACTGCGCACAGCCTCTGACATATTTATAGTACCATGTACAGCACCACCAGCGCAACTATACCTCGTGCCAGAAACAGTGTGCGAGCCTGTGCAAGTGTAAGATAAATTAATATTTGCTAAATTTGTATCTAGCGCCATAGCCGCTGTAAACATTTTAAAAATACTACCAGGATAATAAAGTTCTGTAATGGTTTTATTTTTCCACTGCAAATCTCTATAAGTACCGCTGTAATCAGCGTTTAAATCAAGCACAGGAAACCCTAGCTCATCAATAACAGTATTACCGTTTTCGTCCTTTACATATTGTCCGTAAATTTCAGGTTCTTCCACAATCATTTGCTCAAGATAACCCAAATCAAAAGCTGTATATGGGTCGTTAGGGTCAAAATCTGGCTTTGATGCCATAGCAATAATACCGCCTGTGTTAACGTCCATAACAATGGCTGCGCCACGGTTTTCAACATCATTTGCAGCAATTGCTTCCTCCAAATAATGTTCAACTACACTTTGCACGTATACATCCATATAAAGGGTAATGTTTTGCCCCTCTTGTGGTGCATAGCTATTTATAGTACCCTGTGCAACTTCGTCACCATAAACGTTTTGTACAGATGTCACACGTCCATCTGTGCCTGCAAGCAATTCTTCATATTGCCTTTCAAGGCCGTAAACACCTATGCCATCCGCATCACAAAAGCCAAGCACTGCCGCCGCAAAATCGCCATACGGATATTCACGCTCTATTGCTTCAGTGGTAGATATCAAAACAACGCCGTCTTCATAACCCTCGTTAAAAGCCAGCATATACTCAGCAATTTTATCTCTCACTTTTAGCGATACACCTTTAGCCAGTGATTTATAATAGCTATCTACCATAGATAAATTTTCATAAATCATATCATAGGTTTCAATATATTCAGCGCTAGTTACATCAACTAGCATACCATCTGAGCCATCATTTGCCACTAAAATGCGTGTAAGGCCTGCGCTAACTTCAGCACAAACCTGTGGTTTCAACACTCTTGTTTTAATTGTTTCTCCAGTTTCAGGGTCTATACTTTCGTGCTCTGTCCAAAGGCCTATGCTCGAACGAGGGTCAGCAGAAATATCCCAAACAACGCTACTTGTAACAAGCACATTTCCAGTTGTATCGTATATATCGCCACGTGTTGCTGGTATAGCTTCATCTTTTAATTGCTGTTGACGAGCCAATGATAGATATAACTCATCATCAATAACTTGTACAGTGTATAAACGCCATATTAAAACACCAGTTAATATAGCCAACACCGAAAAACTGCTTATATAAGCACCAATACCTGCTTTTTTGGTCATGCCTTGCGACAAAAACCATTTTCTTGAGTGCCACATAGTATCTCCTACACACTAATAATTACAGGTTTAGCTTTAATTTTTAAAACACACTTTTCATATTTTTATATAAATAAGGTGTTGCTACACTTTTACAAATATCTGAAAAGCGCAAAACAAAAAAACTTTATATTGTTCTTATTTGCACAATTTAGCTCTTTAAAGTGTAACAACACCTAGACATCTTTTATTAAACTTCTTTATGGATTGAAAAATGCAGATATGTTACCTACACCTTCCCCAACATCTTCTGAAAAACCTTGCCAGAAAGTTTCAGGTGTTTCACCACCAGCTTCATTTTCTAGGCGTATATATGTAATTTGGCTTTCATCTAATTTAACAAGCCCTAGCGAATGTGCTAGCTTGTGCACGTTTTCCATATTTGTTTGCAAAGTTAACTCTGATTATAAATAGCTATTTTTATTTTGTTCAACTGTTAAATTTTTTTCAGCTGTTTGTATATCCTGTGAAAGCTCCGTTATTCTTGCACGGCTTTGTAATAAACCAACACACGCCACTACTAAAATAATGGCTAATGCCGTTGTGCGTATATTGCGCAAAACTTTAGCAGTAGCACTAACTTTACTTTTACCACCTGCAACGCTTTTAAGTTGTATCTTTTTTTCTTCTTGTTTTTGTTTTGTTTCAAATCTATCAAAATCGTATGCAATCTGTGCCACTAGCATAGCCCCTATCTTATAGATTTTTCAAATTTTACTATAATTATAAAATAAAATTTGAAAATATCATAACTTTTCTATTATTCGCAATTTTGCACTGCGAGATCTTCGGTTTACTTCTAACTCTTCTTGGCTTGCCACTATAGGTTTGCGTGTAATCAGTTTACCTTTAGCTTTACCGCCACAAACACATTGTGGTAACTATTTAGCGCATGTAAAAGTTGTAGCCCATTGTCGAAATTTATGCTTAAAAATGCGGTCTTCCAGAGAGTGAAATGTTATTATACAAAACCTACCACCCACATTTAAGCGTTCAAAAATACTTTCAAGTCCCTCACTTAAAACATCAAGTTCGCTATTAACCGCTATGCGCAAAGCTTGAAAACTGCGCCTTGACGGATTTTTTTGTTTGCGCCTAACTGCTGCTGGCACTGCCGAGGCAATAATTTCAGCTAATTGCAAGGTAGTTTCAATAGGTTCTTGTTCCCTTGCTGTTACTATTTTTCCAGCTATTTGCCATGCATGTGGTTCCTCGCCATATTCACGTAAAATGCGTGTTATCTCTTCACGGCTTTCCGTGTTAATAATTTCAGCAGATGTCATGCCATCGCTACTCATGCGCATATCAAGTGGTGCATCTGCCCTGTATGAAAAACCACGTTGTTCATCATCTAACTGATGGCTCGAAACACCTAAATCTAAAAGAGCACCATCTATATAAGCAATATCTAGTTCATCTAAAACTTCATCCGTTTTGCAAAAATTACGTTTATCTATATTAGCTGGTAAATTTGACAAAGGCTATGTAGCTGTGTTTAGT
>CAYJJL010000009.1:2966-20007 GCA_964370455.1 uncultured Faecalibacterium sp. | reverse complement strand
AATTTCCACCGGATGGCGATTTCGCAGTTTACCATAACATTTCAGCTTTTGGTGAAACTAAATGCTACCTTGAGGGATACTATTACGCCGAAACTAATACTGGCTACACCGATGGTTCAAAACAATATGCAATGGTGCAAAACTTTTTTAGCAACAATTTAACCACAGTTGAAAAACACGCTTTTGCAACTGAAAATAATATAGGCTACGTTTTTATTTTTGCTGAAAACGAGTATACAACAGCACACCCTGAAACTGGTGAATTTTTTGAAGAGATTTTTACCAATGACGCTGTAACCATTTACGGTGTATTATATAACAAATGAAAGGGTATGTTATATGACAAAAAAATTACTAAAACCATTAATTACTACACTTTGTTTATTATTAATAGCATCGCCCCTTGCTGTTGTTGTTTTAAGATATGACGGTTTGTATTTTTTACTTTATTTAGCATTTTGGGTTATGGCTCCTGGTTATTTGATTTTGCATGTATTTAAAAACAATGGTTTAGAGTGTAAAACAAAAGCATTAAGTTTTATATACGCATTTTTATTAGGTAGTGGAACACTTTTTATTGAATTTTTCACACTACATCTTTTAGACCTTATAAGCATAATAAAATATATAAATCCACTGCTTTCAATAATTGGAGCTTTTGTATTTTACAAGTATTGTAAAAAAAACAGCTTAAAACTGCTTAATTTAAAATATTATTTTAGCTGTGCTGCTACAAATTTACCTTTTCTACTGCTTTGGGTATTGGCGCTATATATTTCAGGTTTTGCGCTTAATTTTTACATGCCAACTATAGAAAATGTGCATTATCAAGATTTTACATGGCAAATAGGCAATGTGACTCAGCTAGCTGGAGCTACTCCTTTTGAAGATATACGTGTTGCTGGCTCAGAATTTAAGTATCATTATTTTAACACCTTGTTTTATGCTATTGAAAAAATAATATTTGGTGCACCTGCTTGGGTTATCTTTACACAACACCAAATATTTATATTTCCACTTTTAATATCTTTAACTTTTTATAATTTATTAAATAAAGCAATAAAAAACAACTGGTATGTATTATTATTTTCTGCTTTTAGTTTAACCGGCTTTAGTATATCGCATGGATTTGGCGATTTTATGTATCAATGGACAAGTAATATAAATGCCGTAGCACTTGCAACTGTTATTATATGTGCAATGTTTTTTGTTATAGGCCCACTGCTCGAAAAGCAAATAACATTTAATAAAAAAATTGGTTCACATATAATATTTTTGACATTCTTACTACTATATATCGGTGGAACAAAAGGCCCTTATGGTGCAGTATTTATTGTGGCTATTTTTTGCTATATTGCCATGCAAATTTTACACAAAGAGAAACCAACAAAATGCATTTTACTTTTTTCAATAGTTTCAAGTATTTTATTTTCTCTTGTTTACTCATTTTTATTATCTAGCGGTGGTTCATTTTATTTTTCAAATGGCATCTTAAACGGTATACTAGCGTCAGTAACTCGCCCTGATATATTTTCTGAAATTGCACTAATGCGTGGTTCACGTATCCTTTTATTTATACCATCATTACTAATGACACTTACTTTAACAGTTTTACCGCTTATTTTATGTGCGTTTGATTGTATTTTATACGCTTTTAGAAAAAAGGAAATAAACTCACAATTTTTATTTGCAGCATTTATGACTGTTATCGGTGTAGTTGCTTATTATACCTTTTCAATCACAGGCATAGGTCAAGTATATTTTCTATTTTGTGCAATACCTTTTGTGGCTTACCTTTCATCCATAAAAATGTCAGAGTTGTTCGTAAAACGTCCTAGTTTAAAAAAAATGAGTGTATTTTTAATAGTTTGCTTTACCATTATTAACTTTAATAACAATATTTTTGTAGGGTTATCAGATTATTCTTTTAAAGCTTTAACATCTTACTATACAGGTGAACACAAACAAGTGAGTGACACTTTGCAATTAGAATTTGACGCATTTGCCTTTTTGAAACAACATGTAAATGACAATAGAATAATTATATCTAACCATCAATACCCAATTGCTAGCAAATACTCAGTTTACCACCACATTTCAGCTTTTGCAGAAGTAAATTGTTATCTTGAAGGTTATCTATACGCTGAAAGAAACACCGGCTTTACAGATGGTGCAACACGTTTTGATATGGTTCAAAATTTCTTTAGCAACAATTTGACCACAACCGAAAAACACGCTTTTGCTTTAGCAGAAAACATTGGTTACGTATTTATTTTCGCTGAAAACGAATACCCTACCATACACCCTGAAACTGGCGAATTTTTTGAAGAGATTTTTGCCAACGACGCTGTAACTATTTACGAGGTTTTAGTATAAACTAAAGATATACCACTATCTACACCTCACCAACATATAGTTTTTTCTGAAAATTTTTGCTATTATAGTTCATTTAAAAAATACAAAATTTATATCGTAAAAACTAGTGTGCAAATGCCAAACTTTACGCTTTGTTCATGTTATCAATAAAAGCTAGTAAAAAATTTGTATTAAAATATATAAATAGGAAACATTACTTTTATATTTGCAACATTTTATCGATGTTTTTACGAACAAGGATTTTAGATGAAAGAATTAATTATTGAACTTTTTGAAAATGCTGCTAGTGTAGCCTTTTGGGAAGAATTGTTTATGCAATTTTACTATTTAGGCCCATTAGTGCCTATTGCCCTAACCGCATTGGAATCACTTATACCTGCATTACCGCTAGCTGCAATTGTTATTTTAAACGTGGCTGGGCATGGCTTAGTTTGGGGTATGCTTTTTAGCTGGTTTGGTGCTAGCATTGGTAGCACTATAGTGTTTTACTTTTTTAGAAAAATAATTAAACGCTATTTTTCTCGCTTTATTGAAAAACGCCCTAAACTTATAAAAGCACGCAACTGGGTAAACAAAATTAAACCACGTACCTTGTTTTTGCTAGGCTTTACACCTTTTGCACCCTCCTCCGTTTTAAATATTGCATTTGGCCTTTCTGATTTTGATGATAAAACTTATATTAAAACTATGCTTTTATCTAAATTTAGCATGGTAGCCATGATGTCAATTTTTGGGCAATCGTTTGTTTCTGCCTTTAAAAATCCTTGGTTTTTACTTGTTTGCGCAGTACTTTTTGCCATAATGTACTTCGTTTATAAAAAAATACACAACAAACATGGTTTAAAATAAAATAGCGCTTTTATGTTTGCTTAAAAAGATAACTACTATCTTTTAACTGCTTACATAAAAGCGCTTTTTTGTATCTATACTTTAATTTCAATTGTTACTTCAACTGCTGGCGCACCTGCCATTTCACAGCGTAAGGTTACACTACCTGCCTTGCCTGTGCTAGCGACATATGTGCCTGCTAAACCGCCACGCATAGGTACTATTGTTGGGCCTATAAGCTTTGCTGGCCCTGTAACAGTAAGGCAAACTGGTTCATCATAATAATGCAGTAATGCACCTGTTTGATCAATTGCCTTTAACTGCACACATGCACAATCCCAAGTAGGTCCATCTGTCAGCACGGGGTTTAAAACTTTTGCAGATAAACTAACTTTTTCCACAGGAGTTTGCACTATGTTTGCAACAACTTTATCGCCAGCAACCGCCTCAAAACGGTATTCCACTGCGCTTACGCCCCAGTTACCATTATACTTATTATGCAAATCTGTTAAATCCTGCATAGTTAGCTGGTTTAACATAATGTATTTCATTGCTTTTGCTTTAATTTTTGTTGGTAAATTCATGCCATATATACGAGAAGCATTTAAACACTCTTTTATATCTGCGGCAACTGCTGGTGCAAAGCCCTCATCTGTAACAAGTTGCTCACCAACAAAATCATCAATTAAAATTGGTGGGTGCTCAAGCGCACCATATTTACCATTATAATCTGGTTTAAAGCTAGTTATATATTTTTCGTTACGATATAAACGCACCTCGTCAGCGTTTGTAAACACCCAAAGTTCTGGCGGTAGCTGTGCGTAATCGCCACTTTGCATTATACCTGAAAGCTCAAGTACAGCGCCCTTTTCTACTGGTTTTTGGCTTGCATACACTGCCGCTGCAACTTTGCTATTGCGGAACATATCTAGCACACCATGATAGCAAATTCTATCCCCTGAGCCAAAATCTTTGTGCGTGTTATAATCAAACATACACCAACCAAAGCTACCTGCTATATCCTTATGTGCTCGTATACCTTGCAAAACAGTGGCATGTCGCATAGCATGTAACTGGCGGTGCAATGCATCATCTGAGGTTTTTGTTGGGTACATATGACCATTATATTCCGTTACCATATAGCCTTTTTTAGGTGCAGATGTTACTGAGCGTTTTGCCACACAACCAGCATTTTTGCCACTGTGCGAAAAATCGTTATATGTGTAAACATCCTCAAAACAATTGCTATTTTTTATACAGCGCACACCACCTGTTGGGCGTGTTGGGTCAAGGCGGCGTATAACATCATTTGTTTTTTGATAAAACTCATCGTCGTCGGCACTTTCGTTAATGCGTGCGCCCCACAAAAATATACTTGGATGGTTGCGATACTGCAAAACCATTTCACGGCAATTTTGTATTGCAATATCTTTCCAATCTTCATCGCCTATATACTGCCAACCTGGTATTTCTGTAAACACTAAAAGCCCTAATTTATCACAAGCATCTATAAAACTTTGGCTTTGTGGGTAGTGGCTAGTGCGCACAGCATTACAAGCTAATTCATTTTTTAATATTTCGGCATCTAATACTTGCTGGCTATCAGGCATAGCATAGCCTTGGTATGCAAAACTTTGGTGGCGGTTTAAACCACGAATTTTTATTTTTTCGCCATTTAAATATAAACCATCTGCCCTAAAATCAATAGTTCTAAAGCCTAGGTTAATATCCATTTCATCCAATGTAAACGCTGCAACAGGTGGCTCGCTTGCAATGGCATCTCTAACTAGTTTTACATTTAAAGCATATAAATTAGGATGCTCAGGGTGCCATGTCGCCGCATTTGGTATATAACCATATAGCGGTGCATCTGCTTTGCCTTTAAACGCATATTTTTCGCCTGTTGGTGCTATAATTTCTGCGTGTAGTGTACAGCCAGTACTCTCGCCTACTATTGAAGGGTATAATCTAAAATTACCGTCAGCTGTGGCATATACAAAAACATCTCGCAAATAAATGCTCTCTTTAATATCTAATGTCACTTTACGATAAATACCACCATATGTTAAATAATCTATCACATAACCAAATGGTGGCACGTTAATTGTTTCGTTACTATCGCATTTTACTGCAATTACATTATCAACACCATATTTTAAATGTGTTGATAAATCTACTGTAAATGCAGTGTAACCACCGCAGTGATGCGCAACATCAACACCATTGCAATAAACAGTTGCCTCGTGTGCAACAGCCTCAAATGTAAGCAAAATATGTTTACCCTGCCATGACGCAGGCGCAAAAAAACTTTTGCGATACCCTGAAATCATTTGATAATCTTTTTCGTTACAATAATGAAAAGGCAAAGTTTTTACTGTGTGCGGTATACGTATATTTTCCAAAGCATCCGCAGGGTAATTTACATCTAAAATCCCTTCTGTGAAATTTGGTGTAAAACGCCAGCCTTCGTTCCAATCATAACGCTCCATATAAAAACCTCCATTATATATAAACTTATGCAAAATCTATCTTGAAATAATATTAATATCTTAAATCTACCATGAAAATATGAATAAAAAAAGCATTTTCAATAATTTTTAATTAAATTTAATTATTTTTTCATAGACAAAACCAATTTTAAATGGCATAATAAATACATAAGTACACTTACCTATTACATAAAGGAATGTTAATATGGAAAAAAATATTATTCGCCTAAGTATAACAGGCATGACCTGTGCCGCTTGCAGTGCTTCAGTGGAGCGTGTTTTGCGTAAAAAAGATGGCGTTGAAAGCGCAGTTGTAAACCTTGCAACCAACACAGCTAGTATATATGCACGTGATGACATTGATGTTGAAATGCTTATTAAAGCCATTGAAAAAGCTGGTTTTAACGCAAGTGTTGCCAAAGATAGCATGGAGCAAGAAAGTTTCCGTATAAAAAACGGTCAAATTGCTGTTGCACTTATTTTTGGCGCACTTGAACTTTACGTAGGCATGAGCCATATGTTGCCAATACGTTTTCCGCTACCTAGCATAATTTCTGATTTAGAAAACCCTTTGAACTTTGCATTAATACAGCTTATTTTAACTATACCCGTTTTAATAGCTGGCCGTAAATTTTTTAGCAGTGGCTTTAAAAAACTTTTTGCATTGCACCCAAACATGGACAGTCTCGTTGCCATTGGTACAGGCAGTGCATTTGTTTATAGTATTGTAAATACTGTGCGTGCATATATGGGCGATTTACATGCTGTGCATAATTTATATTATGAATCTGCCGCTGTTGTGCTTGCGCTTGTTTTACTGGGCAAATTTTTAGAAGAACGTAGCAAAAAAGCTGCTAAAAAAGCCTTAACTGCCCTTGCGAGCATGGTTAGCGACACCGCCACAATTGAGGTAGACGGCACCGAAAAAGAAGTGCCTGCAAACAAGGTTAAAAAAGGTGATATTGTTGTTGCAAAACCCGGTTGGCGCATTGCTGTTGATGGCATAATTGTTTCTGGTGAGGCCTCTGTTGATGAGGCAGCTTTAACTGGTGAGAGTTTACCTGTTTTTAAAACTATTGATAGCACTGTTTTTGGTGGCACAATTTGTAGCGATGGTTACTTAAAAATTAAAGCGACTGGCGTTGGTGCAGATACAGCTATTTCCAACGTGTTGCGCCTTGTTTTGCAAGCACAAGAACGCAAAGCCCCTGCCGCACGCCTTGCTGATAAGATATCAGCTGTGTTTGTACCTGTTGTTATGGCGCTTGCAGTTATTTGTGCGCTTGCATGGCTAATTGCTGGCCAAAGTTTTAATTTTGCTATAAACATATTTGTTTCTGTGCTAGTTGTGGCTTGCCCTTGCTCGCTTGGGCTTGCAACACCAATTGCTGTTATGGCTGGTTCTGGCCGTGGCGCAAACCTTGGTATATTGTTCCGAGGTGGCGATGTAATGGAACAATCAGCAAAAATTAACACAGTATTTTTTGATAAAACTGGCACCATAACAGAGGGCAAACTAACTGTTGATGCTATTGCACCAATAGGTATTAACGCTGATGAACTTTTGCACCTAACTGCCTCGCTTGAAAAAGGCTCAGAACACCCTATTGCAAGAGCTATTGTAAACCACGCCGAGGAAAAATCGCTTACGCTTACACAGCCAACTGATTTAGTTGCCGTTGCTGGGCGAGGTGTTAAAGCACAAATAGATGGTAAAATGATTGTTGCAGGCACAGCATTATTTATGGAAAATGAAAACATCGCATTAGCCGATACGGAAAAAGCAAAAATACCAGATGGTTGCACAGCTGTATTTTTAGGCATAGATGGCAAATATAGCGGTTACATAGCACTTTCGGATACAATACGCCAAGATAGCGCATATGGCATAGCACGCTTAAACGCGCTAGGTGTACAAACAATTATGCTAACTGGCGATAATAAAGGCTCTGCACAGCGCATTGCAAAGCAAGCTGGCATTAGCAAAGTTATATCCGAGGTTTTACCAGAACAAAAACTAGCCGCCATTGAAGAAGAAAAGCAAAAAGGCAACATAGTAGCAATGGTTGGCGATGGTGTTAACGATGCACCTGCGCTTGCAACTGCACATGTTGGCATAGCTGTACAAAATGCCACAGATGCAGCGGCTGAATCTGCTGGCGTTATATTAATGCGACACGATTTAAACGCTGTTGCCGAAAGCATAATTTTAGCAAGAGCAACTTTGCGCATAATACGTGAAAACTTGTTTTGGGCGTTTTTCTACAATAGTGTAGGCATACCTTTAGCCGCTGGTTTACTATTTATTTTTGGTGGCCCTTTACTAACACCAGCTTTTGCAGGGGCTGCAATGGCACTTTCTTCAGTTTCAGTTGTAACAAACTCGTTACGCTTAACAAATTATAACGTAAATAAACACAAATTAAAGGAGTAAAAAATGGAAACAATGATTTTTAATGTAGAAGGCATGGTTTGTGGCAAATGCACTGCACGTATAGAGAGCACCCTTAGCAAAATTGAAGGTGTTAGCACAATAACTTGCGATTTAGAGCAAAAAACAATCACAGTGCAAACCAGTTTATCTAAAGACGAAATGATAGAAAATATTGAAGATATGGGTTTTGATGTAGTTTAAAATATTTTTTCATACTGTACTTTTGTATGGTGTGCAAAACACAAAAATTTGGTATTATGATTATAAACATAACTACCAAATTTAAAGGAGGATACCATGGCAACTAGTAAAACCTTTACCTTTGCAACACTCCCTACTACAAAAGCACAACTAACCGCACTGCCAGAATATGCGCTAAACTCACCTTTTGCAACAGCTGCATTAACTGTACTTGCAATGCATGCATATACGCTAAACACACAAAATGGCATTGAGATGTTTGACGCTATCAAAGGCCCTCAGCCCTTAAGTGCTTACGACAAACAATTTTTAAAAGATAGGCTCTCAGGTAAGGAGTATTTACCTAGCTCTTACATGCAAGGCTCATCTCCACAAAATGGTTATACGCCAACTACACCATATACAATCACCGTTAGCGATAACCCTTATTCCTACGATGAACAAAATTATGCAAAGCTATACATAACTTCCAGCGGTGCAGACTACCCAAGGCCTATAAAATTAAGAGCAAAGGGTGAGCAATGGTTTTTGTGGGAAAATATGCTATTACCAAGTATACGTGTACCCGTAGCGCAAGATCCTTGGGCGTAAAAAAATTATAATCATGCAAATTACACACTATATATAAAATAAAAACAGCCTTGATTAATCACAGATTTAAGTAAAACTTTTATCGTGAAAATCAAAGCTGTTTTATTTTTTTAATATTACATTTTACAAGTAATCTGTACTTTACTACAATTATTTGCAATTTAATTTAAACTGCAAAATCACTACCAGCTGTCCATTCGTTACTAGCATCGTACTTTGCATGTGTGCGCAAGTAGTTTATCCACGTAGTATATCCACTGCCTGCTGTAAAGTGTGTGCCATCATTTGCTGCGAGGTCGGCTTTAAGGTCGCCGTTTTCATCAGCAAAAACCTCCCACAAGTTTAAAAATACTGCACCTTTTGCATATGCCATCTGTGCAAGGCTTTCGTTTATGCTCGCAACACGAGAGCTTTCAAGCCCTGGGCGATTATCAGCCACAGCTGCCTGCGTAACTGGTGGTATGGCTTGCACGTAAATTGTTGTATCCTCGCCTAATGTCGCATAAATATCATCAAGCATTTGCTCATAGTAAGCCAAAAAGCTTTCGTCGTTACCTTGTGCCACAAGGCTATTTGTACCAATTAAAATATAAACTTTGTTTGGCGCATGCTCGCTTAAAACATCCAAAATAATTTCCTCGCCACGCTCACTATGGGTTTGCGTAGTGCGGTTAACAATATTTTGTGGGCCTATACCACTATAAGCGCAAATTAATGCACCGCCAACATTTACTTTGTAATCAATTAAACCAACAGTTAAACTATCACCAACAAAAGCGGCATCTGCAAAATAATCAAGGCTTACTTGACCTGTTGCTTTTTGGCTTATTGTTTGTATGTTTAAAGTTAAGAGTTCTGCACCCTCTGTTTGCTTTACTGGGCCAAAATTTTGCACTAATGCTGTGCCACCTTGCATAGGCAGTGGTGCTAAAATATCTGTGGCAACGCCTGTTTCCTCTGGCAACTCAAATGCATTATCCCCTGCACCTATATTTCCAAAAAGTGCTGTTATACCAGCAGATAAAAGTAAAATACCAACTACAACAAGTGCAAAAATCAAACCTGCGCGTCGGCGTTCTTTACGCCTTAATTCACTGCGTGTAAATGCGTTATATTCCTGTGAAAAACCCATGCTTAGGCCTCCTGAATTATTATTATTTTGTTTAAGCGAACAAGTATCGTCCACCTAAGCGAGCATTTATTTAAAAAAGATGTAATAACTTGCGTTATACGCAAAAAAAGTGTACAATAAAAGTGATACAATAGTTTAATGAATACCCTTTTATTTGCTATATTTTGTGTGTTACTAGTAAGTTTTCATATTTGCAAGTTAAAAAAATTACGAAAAAGCTATTTTATTATACTATATTTTACGTATCTTATCAACTTTATAGTTTCAAAGGAGCATTTCATGCAAAAGAACATTCTTGTCGGCCAAAGTGGTGGCCCTACTGCCGTTATAAACTCCAGCCTTGCAGGTGTATACGAAAGTGCACGTAATCTTGGTATTGATACTGTATATGGTATGCACCACGGTATTGAAGGTTTATTAAACGAGGCTATAGTTAACCTTAACGAAAAGCTTGCAGATAAAATGGATATAGAGCTATTAAAACGCACACCTTCCAGCTATTTAGGTAGTTGCCGTTATAAATTGCCACAGATTAAAGACGACACTACACCATATAAAAAACTTTTTGAAGTTTTTGCTAAATACAATATAGTTGCCGTTTTTTATATAGGTGGTAACGATAGTATGGACACAATTGCCAAACTTTCGCAGTATGGCGAGCAAATAAACAGTACTGTGCGCTTTATTGGTGTACCAAAAACCATAGATAACGACCTTTGTCTAACCGACCATACACCTGGTTTTGGCTCTGCTGCAAAATTTATTGCAACTATAATGAAAGAAATTATCTGCGATTCCTCCGTTTATGATTTACACAGTGTTACTGTAACTGAAATTATGGGACGACACGCAGGCTGGTTAGCAGGTGCCTCTTGCCTTGCAAAAGGTGAAGATTGCCACGGCCCTGATATAATTTTACTACCTGAAGTGCCTTTTAACGAGGAAGCTTTTTTATCAAAAGTAGATGCTTTACGCCACGAAAGACAAAATTTAATTTTAGCAGTTAGCGAGGGTGTTAAAACAGCTGATGGTACTTACCTTTGTGATTTAGCAGGCAGTGTTGGTGCGCTTGATGCATTTGGGCACAAAGCAACACTTTCTGGCACTAGCCGTTACTTAGCTGATTTAATAAAAGAAAAACTTGGTTGCAAAACAAGAGCTGTCGAGTTTTCGACCTTACAACGTTGTGCTAGCCACCTTTCAAGTCGCACAGATATCACCGAGGCATATGCCGTTGGTGGTGCGGCTGTTACCGCAGCTTTTAATGGCGAAACAGCTAAAATGATTGCAATAAAACGTGTCTCTAGCTTGCCTTACCAATACCACACTGAAACCGTGGATATTCACGAGGTAGCTAATAAGGAAAAAACCGTACCACTTGAGTGGATAACACCTGACGGCATGCATGTAACTGATGATTTTGAAGCTTATGTGCGCCCACTTATACAAGCTGAACTAACACCTATTTACATAAACGGTACACCAAGACATATACGTTTATAATAGCCCAAAAAAACACAACATAAACTTTAAAACGGTGCTATTATACATCTAACACTAAGATGTATAATAGCACCGTTTGTTTAATTAAAAAATATAAAAACCGAAACTATCTAAAATATGCAAACTTTCCGCCCACATTCTATTTACTGGCAGGCCAGAAAGTGCTGGATAAAACCAAATAAAGAACACTGTCGCAAATGCCAATATGCCTATGGCAACCGTTTTTGCAAATCGTTTATCCACTTGCGCTATATCTTTTATCCACAATGTAATTGCTAAAATGACAAACACAAGGCAAGGGAAGTAATGGTAAAGGAAAGTACAACGTGTAACAAGCATCCAAGGCAAAAACTGACTTAAAAAGAATATTATCATAAGTGTGCCTTGTTTGCTACCTTTGCCAATAAGTGCTTTATAGCAAAGGCGCAACCACGCAACTATGCCCACCCAAACTATAATAGGGTTAAACATACCAGCTATACTTGCATACATACCCTCGGCAACGTTAGTGCCCATATAATACCATACTGGGCGCAAGGTAAAAGGCCACGAATACCAAACAGATGAAAACGGATGTGTTGCATCTAGCTCTGAGTGGTAGTTAAACATACTTTGCTGGTTTAACCACCATGTATCTACACCAAAATTTGGGTCGTGTAATCTATAAGGCAAATAGCTTGCAATATAAATTATAAACGGAACAATCACAAAAAATAACACACCGCCAACAATTGCAAAAATAAATTCTTTTTTATAATCTTGCATCTTTAGCGCTACCACTGTTTCATGCGTGGTATTTGTACTTTCAGCAAAAACTATGCTACCACTAGCATTTTTAGATTTTTTCTTTTGTTTTGGTGGTTTAGTTTGCTTTGGAGCTTTTGCCAATTTTACACTTAATTTATATTGGCAATAACGCTGATATAAAACAGCAAAATAAACTGTTGCTAAACCAATGCCAGCGTAAAGCCCTGTCCACTTACAAGCAACACCAAAACCAAAAGCTAAACCGCAAAGTGCCATTGGTAGCCATGCTTTTTGCACACCATCGTTAAGCATTTTTTGAGCATACCAAAGCATGCACAGCGCAGAAGCCAAAATGAAAAACGCTGCATAGGTATCAATAGTTGCAATGCGAGTTTGCACAAAGCGCATAAAATCAACGCTTAGTAAAAGTGCTGTAAAAGCCGCAAGTTTTGCACTGCGTGTTAAACGGCGTGCAAATAAATAAAGTAAAGGCACTAAAAGCACACCAAACAATGTACCTGCAAAACGCCAACCAAAACCTGTCATGCCAAAAATGGCAACGCCCATAGCTATAAAGTTTTTGCCCATTGGTGGGTGAGTTGTTTCGTAAATTTGTAGATGCTCTAGTGATTCGTACGCTGTGCGAGCGTGATAAATTTCATCAAAATAAAAACTATTTAACTGGCTAATTGTATCTGGTATAAGTGCTTGTTCATCAAACATACCGCCTAGCCTATCTTCAAACGCACCCCCCTGTGAAACTGTGCCATTTGTAATAGAACCAACTGGCGTTAAACCTAGCAAGTTTCCGCTTGCATCTCTAAAGCCTATTTCCATAATTTCGGCATCTGTTACTGTTACGTTATATACGCTAGAGCTTGTAATATCATGTGTCAACCACTGGAATAATCCACCTTGTGCAAGCGATACGTTTAAAACCTCAGTGCCGTGTTCATCTGTTACGCTTAAAGTTGCACCGCTTTTAACAACGCCAGTGTACACCCACATTTTCGTTGCCTCGCCGTCAACAGCTACGCTCTCTGTATATGTGCCATCTGTTACGCGCATTACACTTTGTGGTGCTGTTAATTCGCCAAGGTAGCTAAAACTTAGTATTGCCACTGCCACTGTTAAGCCAGCTACAAAAGCAACTTCTTTTTTGCTCCATTTTGGTTGTGGGGCTGGTTTATTTAGCGAGGTTTGCTCGATTGTGTTCATTACTTTTTCATCAAAAGTTTCTATCACATCGCCTTTGCAAAACTTCCAAACGTCGTAACATAATATGCAAAACAATATAGTTGTTATTAAACCTGTAGTTTGCATTATTGTAATGCTTGTTGCGCTAGTTAAAAAATTATCATCTGTATCTAAAACTGAGTAAACTAACGCAAGGTTTATTAGCGCAGTTAGCGAAAATCCACCAGCTAATGCAAGTAAACGTTTGCTTGCATATTTTGCAGCAGCACCAACTAATAAAACAACGCCAAGTAGCAAATAACGCTCACGCATACGGCATGCAAATGTAAAAATACCTATCATATAAAATGCCGAAAGTAGCATTACCGAAAAACGCCCTGATTTAGCTGATTTTACTGCAAATAATATTAAAGCAACTGTTAGTAGCACTATAAACAAATTACCCATTTGCTCCCATGTTAAAAACAATGGTATATTTGCGCCAAATATTTTTAAATTAAATGGCTCTGTTTGTGATGTCCAGTTGCCACCCATTGCCGCCATAAAGTTAAATGCGTTTATTGTTGCATAAGGGCTGCTAGAAACTGTTGTAAAATACTTATCATACAGTGATGGGATAAGATTACTTATACCAAAAAATGGTATACCTAGTAAAAAAGCTGGTGCTAATGCTGCTAAAACGCCAAGTGCACCATTTTTAACAGCTATTAAACGCTCTTTTGTTTCTTTAGCTGTTAAAAGTGGGTATAAAAAACCTATTGCAAGCACTGGGCCTAAAATTAACGCTTGTGGTTTTACAGTTAAGGATACACCAAACAACAAGGCTGAAAGTATATATTTTTTATCTGAAAGCGCATAAAAACTACCCAAAATAAGCAGTGCTATAACGCCATCAACTTGTTTCCAAACGGCTGTGCCATATAAAAACACTGGGCAAAAAGCCATAAATGCTGCAAAGCGTAAAGCCAACTTTGAAGTGGAGTATCTCTCCGCTATACGGTAAACCAAATACGCTGTACCTATATCCATAAGGCTAGGCACAAATGCTAATATCAAACGTGCTATTTGTTCAGTATAATTAATATTAAAAACTTTTAATATATTTGCAACCATCGCTAAAATATACATATACCCTGGTGGATAATCGCAAAAATAATCCTCAGCATAAAAATTTGCTGGGCCAATATCAACCATGCGATAACCCCACGCAAAAAAGCAACTTGTGTCGTAGTGATACCCCTCTGTAACAAATGCAAGGCCAAGCCTTACAATAAACCCGAGTAAAAGTATAACACCCAACAACATTTTATGCTGTTTGTGTGCAGTTTGCGGTAACAAAAAACTTGTACTATTTTTTTGCATATTGTTCTCCTAATGCATTTAATAAAGTAAACTATGCTAAACAAAACCGTTTTAGCCAAAAACACATATTTACGTAAAGCATTTATATGTGGTATTAGGCTGTTTTAATTTGTGTTAAAACAGCCTAATTTTTAGTTTTTAATCAAGTTTTGTTAATTGTGGGCCTTGTGCTGTATCTTTAACCGCCCAACCTAATGCTGTTAGTTTATCACGTATTGCATCTGCTGTGCCCCAATCTTTATTAGCTTTAGCTGTTGCACGTTCTTCAACTAGGGTCAAAACCTCCGCTGGTGTTTCATCAGTTTTGCGGTTATATAATAAACCTAAAACACCTGTTAGTTCATCAAACATAGCTGCTACTTTTTCAAGTGTTTGTTTATCTGAGTTTTGTAAAGCTAGGTTAATTTCTTTTACAAAATCAAAAATTGCTGCTAGTGCGTCAGGCGTGTTTAAGTCGTCCTCCATAGCTGTGCAGAATTTTTCTTTTGCTTTTTCGCATGCAGTTTCCAGTGTGTTTTCTGTGCCAAAGTTACCATTTGAAAGTGTAAAATCAATGTTCTCACGGCAAGTGTAAATGCGCTCTAGGCTATTTTTGCAGCTCTCTAGTAAATCTGGTGTATAGTTAAGCGGCATGCGGTAGCCAGCTGTTAGCATAAAATAGCGTATTGGCTCATAGCCATAAACATTTGCAACATCACGCACTGTAAAAAAGTTATGCAAACTTTTTGACATTTTTTGGTTATCAACATTGATAAAACCATTGTGCATCCAATAATTTGCAAAGCAAGCACCCGTTGCGCACTCGCTTTGTGCAATTTCGTTTTCATGATGGGGGAAGATTAAATCCTGCCCACCACAGTGTAAATCTAATGTTTCACCAAGGTGTGCACGGCACATTGCGCTACACTCTATGTGCCAGCCTGGCCTACCCATGCCATATGGGCTTTCCCACGCTGGCTCGCCCTCTTTTGCAGCTTTCCATATAGCAAAGTCTGCATTATCTTCTTTTAAATCATCTGTCATTTGGCTACGCAATGAACGGTTGCCACTTTCGAGGTCATCTAAATTTAAGTGGCTAAGTTTGCCGTAGTTATCATAGCTTTTAACTCTAAAATATACATCGCCATTTTTTGCAACATAAGCATGGCCTTTAGCAATAAGGTCTGCAACTATTTCTAAAATTTCATTAATATGCTCTGTTGCACGTGGTTGCAACGATGGAGCTTTGCAATTTAAACCCTCGGCATCTTTTATATATTCGCCCTCAAAACGTTTTGCAACCTCACCCATTGAAGTACCTTCTTCAATGCCTTTTTGTATAAGTTTATCGTCTATATCGGTTATATTTGAAACATAGTTTACCTTGTTGCCTGCGTATTCTAAATAACGGCGCAACACATCAAAAATAATAAGTGGGCGTGCGTTGCCTATATGGATAAAATTATAAACAGTTGGCCCACAAACATAAATGCTATACTCGCCTTTTTTTTGTGGGATAAAATCCTCTTTTTTACGTGTTAAGGTGTTAAATATTTGCATCGTAATCTCCTTGTATTAAATATATTAAAAAGCATTTTTGAACTAGAAACTTTTTAATAAAAATATAATAAAATATAGCTTAGATTATTATACCACATATCTACACTGAGAGCTAGTAAAAAGTTTTTTTAGTGCCAACTTTAATTTAAAATATAAAAACTGCACAAATATTTAAAAAATATATTGACAGCATGATTATTACGTGATAAACTTTATTTATCAAAAAAAGGCATTGATTGGGAAAAGTAATGTTTTAAGTTTCTGCTCAGAGAGTATGGGGTGCTGTGAACCATGCGAGAACAAAACACGAAAGAACCCCCATGAGCCGCAAGCTGAACCCTATTTTTGGGCAGTAGGTACGCCGTAAGCCATACGTTACAATGGCAGTGCTTTCAACGAGGAGAGCATGAAAAGAGTGACTGATGCAACTTACTAGGCATCGGTAATTTAGGTGGCACCACGGATGCGGCAGCGATTCGTCCTAAAATTAGGACATTGTTGCCGCTTATTTTATTTGTTTTTCGAATTTTCCAATAATTATTTAGAGAAGAAATCAAAAAAAAAACATGCTATTAAAATTATTTATGTTTGAAAGGGGCTAAAATTATGTGTTTTATAATGGGTTATACTGGTACGGATTTA
>CAYJJL010000009.1:0-2866 GCA_964370455.1 uncultured Faecalibacterium sp. | reverse complement strand
ACTTTTAAAGATTACATGATGCGCACTGTTAGCCGTGGGCCAGATGCGCAATCAGTAGTTAGTGGAAAATACGGCATGTTAGGCTTTGGCCGCCTTGCTATAATGGGGCTTACACCTGACGGCATGCAACCTTTTTATCGTGGAGCAGACTGCGTAGTTTGTAACGGCGAGTTATACGGCTTTAGGTTTGAAAAAGAAATTTTAAAGCGTCGTGGGTATCGCTTCCACTCTGATTGTGATTGTGAAATAATACTGCCTCTTTATTACGAATATGGGCTAGATATGTTCCGCCATTTGGACGCTGAATTTGCTATGATAATTTACGATTCACGCAAGGATCAACTAATAGCTGCGCGTGACCCAATAGGCATACGCCCACTATTTTATGGCTACTCAAAAAGCCAAGGCAAAATTGCCTTTGCCTCTGAAATGCAAAACTTAATTGGTTGGTGCGACGATATAAAACCCTTCCCTATTGGTAGCTACTATTGCGACGGCCGTTTTGTGCGCTATGAAGATATAGCCGACGTGCCTGCACCACACGCAGATGATATGGACACAATACTAACCAATATACGTGAAAAATTAATTGCTGGTGTTGAAAAAAGGCTTGACGCTGATGCACCTGTTGGCTTTTTACTTTCTGGTGGGCTTGATTCCTCACTAGTGTGTGCTATTGCGGCTAAAAAACTAAAAAAACCAATACGCACTTTTGCCATTGGCATGGAAACAGACGCCATAGATTTAAAATATGCAAAGCAAGTAGCTGATTATATAGGCAGTGACCACACCGAAATTTACATGACAAAACAAGATGTTTTAGATAACTTAGATGAAGTTATACGCATGCTTGGTACTTGGGATATAACAACTATACGTGCGAGCATGGGTATGTATTTATTATGCAAGGCTATACACGAACAAACAGATGTGCGTGTTTTGCTAACTGGCGAAATATCTGACGAATTATTTGGCTACAAATACACTGATTTTGCACCTAGTGGTGCGGCTTTTCAGCAAGAGAGCCAAAAGCGCATACGCGAGCTGCTTATGTATGACGTGCTACGTGCTGACCGAAGCATTTCTGTTAACAGCATAGAGGCACGTGTACCATTTGGCGATTTAGATTTTGTGCGTTATGTTATGGCCATAGACCCTGCTAAAAAAACCAATAGCTACGACATGGGCAAATATTTATTGCGCAAAGCTTTTGAGGGTGACTGGCTACCAGAGGAAATTTTATGGCGACAAAAAGCAGCTTTTTCTGACGCAGTTGGCCACAGCATGGTAGACGATATTAAAGAATATACACAAAGCCAATATTCAGATGAAGACTACCACCTAAAACGTGCTTGCTACTCCGCACACTGCATACCATTTACAAAAGAAAGCCTATTTTATAGAGAAACTTTCGAAAAATATTACCTAGACCAAGCCACAACTATTGTTGATTATTGGATGCCAAACAAAGCATGGCCTGGTTGCAACGTTGATGACCCAAGCGCACGTGTGCTTGCGAACTACGGCGCAAGTGGTAATTAAAAACATTGTAACGATAAAAAGCATCAAAATCAACTATTAGCAAACTTTAGTTTTTACCTAACAAAAAAATTTAATTTGCATATTACAAATTTAACTATTACAAACAGAGAAAGGGATTTACAATGAGTTCAATTATTATACCAAAAGATTACTCCCCTGCTTTAAGCCTTTACGACACACAACGTGCAATAGGCACAATTAAACGTTTATTTGCTGATTCGCTTTGCTCTACTTTGCATTTACATCGTGTTTCTGCACCTTTGTTTTTAGAGGCTGCAACTGGTTTAAACGATGATTTAAACGGTATTGAACGCAAAGTTACTTTTGATATACCAGATTCAGGCAAAGAGGCGCAAGTTGTGCAATCGCTCGCTAAGTGGAAACGCTTTGCACTACATGAATACGGCTTTAAAGTTGGCAAAGGTTTGTACTGCGACATGAACGCTATACGCCGTGATGAAGTGCTGGATAACCTACACTCTGCATATGTTGACCAATGGGATTGGGAGCGTGTGATACTTAAAGAAGAACGTACAGTTGAAACTTTAAAAACAGCAGTACGTGGTATAGTTGCCTCAATTTGCGCAACTGAGTTAATTTTGCGTGCAATGTTTCCACAGCTTGAGCGTTTACCTTTACATTCCTCCGAAGTTTCTTTTATTACTGCGCAAGAACTTGAAGATTTATACCCAAATTTAACAGGTAAAGAACGTGAAAACGCATACGTTAAAGAACACGGCACAACATTTTTAATGCAAATTGGTGGCAAGCTAAAAAGTGGCGCTCCACATGACGGCCGTGCACCTGACTATGACGATTGGAAACTAAACGGTGATATTTTATTTTGGAACGAACCACTACAATGCAGCTACGAAATAAGCAGCATGGGCATACGTGTTAGCCCTGAAAGCCTAGATGAACAGCTAACTTTAGCTGGCTGTGACGCCCGCCGAGAAATGCCTTACCACAAAGCACTGCTTGCTGGTGAATTGCCATACAGCATTGGTGGTGGTATTGGACAAAGCCGCCTTTGCATGTTGCTACTAGGTAGCGTGCATATTGGCGAAGTGCAAGCTAGCATTTGGGATGAAGCAACTGTTAAAGCATGCGCAGAAGCTGGCATATCACTGCTATAAATTAAAAAATATATATTATTATTTTACTTTAAATTGTCTCGTCTTTAACTAGCTATTGTGAAAATTAAAAAATAAAAAGTGAATAGTTACACTTAAACAACTGGTTTTTAGTGTAGCTATTCACTTTTTTTAACTTGCAGTTAACTTTATACACCATTTATTTAAAATATGCTCAATAGAAAACAAAT
>CAYJJL010000008.1:11523-20831 GCA_964370455.1 uncultured Faecalibacterium sp. | reverse complement strand
TAACACGTTTTGTTTCAAGGCTTGAAATACCTGTTGTAACAACGTCCTCTGCTATTAAACATTTTTCACCTGGATTAATAGCAAAACGTTTTAGGCTCATAATGTTATCAACACGCTCTGTAAAAATGTTGCGTTTACCTGTTTGACGTGCAAGCTCATAAGCATAAACAATACCACCCATAGCAGGGCCAACTATAACATCAACATCCATTTCTTTAACTTTTTCGGCAACGGGTTGCATTACCTCTGCGCATTTTTCAGGGTATTGTTGCAAATATGCCATTTGGCAATATGCGCCTGAGTGCCTGCCAGAAGATAGCAAAAAGTGCCCCTCTAAAAATGCGTCACAACTTTTTAAAATTTCAATAGCTCTTTCCATAATATAATCCCTTTCGTTTTTCACTTTTAAAGTTATCTTCTTGCAGCTCCACGTATTTCATCTAAATTATTAACGCCGTTTTGCTGCATCCATGCTAGCATTTCATCTGCTATTTGTTCCATTGCTTTTGGGTTTGCAAAGTTTGCTGCACCAATTTGCACAGCGGTTTCACCAGCCATTATAAACTCTAGTGCATCCTCACCTGTTGCAATGCCACCTAAACCAACAACTGGTATTTGCACTGCACCCACTGCTTGCCACACCATGCGCAAGGCAATAGGGCGTATAGCAGGACCACTTAAACCAGCAAAGATGTTATCAAAAACTGGTTTGCGGTTTTTTAAATCAATCGCACAACTCTGGAAGGTATTTACAAGGCTAATACTATCAGCGCCAGCGCTTTCAACCGCTTTGCAAATTGCTGTTAAATCCTCAGCTTGTGGGCTAAGTTTAACCATTAGCGGTTTTTTGCAAATTTTGCGCACTTTGCTTGTTATATCCTCAGCGGCATGTGCTTGTATGCCATATGCCATGCCACCTGCTTTAACGTTAGGGCAACTGATGTTTAGCTCAATAATTTAAAAGCTCTATACCACCTATATAATCTTCCTCGCTATGGCCGCCAAGGTTTGCAATTGCAAGTGTGCCATATTTTTGTTTTTGCGCTAACATTTGTTCAAGCTCAACTTCAATAAAATGTGCAACACCTGGGTTTTGCAAGCCTATGCTATTTATTAAACCTGATGGTGTTTCATAAAGGCGCTCGCCTGAGTTGCCATATTTTGCATTTAGGGTTAAACCTTTGCCACAAATACCGCCAACTTTTGTAAAATCCACCATATCGCCATACTCCACACCATAGCCCACAGTGCCAGATGCGCCTAGTATTGGCGTGTTCATTTTAAAGCCGTGTAGCTCTGTTTGTAATGTGCTCATGCAAACACCTACTTAGCGTTAAAAATGGGGCCATCTTTGCAAATACTACGTGCTTCTTCCTTAGTTGTTTTGCAGGTACAGCCAAGACATGCGCCTATGCCACATGCCATTTTGCTTTCAAGGCTAACAAGGCAATCCACGCCATTTTCTGCCGCACTTTTTGCTACTGAATGCATCATTAAATGTGCGCCACAAACTAATAAAACATCAAAATCTTTTGGGTTATAAAGCGAGGTTACTAAACCTTTTTGCCCTACTTTACCGCTATCTGTTGCGATGTTTACGTTTAAGCCTAAGTTTTCAAAAGCATCTAAGCGGTAAGGCATATCTGCAAAACCAAAGAAAACCTCTGGTTTTGTGCCAGCTTTTATAAGCTCATGACATAGCTGATACAACGGCGCAGTGCCTATGCCACCGCCTATTACCGCTATTTTTTTATATTTTTGCGCAATGGCATTTACATCAAAACCATTACCCATTGGCCCTGCAACTTGCAAGGTATCGCCTACTTTCAAAGCGGCAATTTTTTGTGTACCTGCGCCTTTAATTTGATACAAAAACTCTAGTTCTTTTGTTTTTGCATCAAAGTGGTGCACACTTATAGGGCGTGAGAGAAAAGGCGTTTCGTTTTGCGCCCACGCACGCAAGGTAAAAAACTGCCCTGCTAGCGGTGTGTGACCGCCTTTTTCATCTTGCCATTTAACACGCAAAAGGCGTATTTCGTCTGTTATAATTTCGTGTGAGATAACCTCACTTTGCTCACAAATTGCCAGCATTAGATATAGCCTCCTTCATTTGAACACATTCGTTATAAGCAGCCTCGGCAAAGCCTGTGCCCTCTTGTTTTTTATATGCTAGTAACACACTACGTGATGAGTTTACAACACCGCCGTTACCGTTTGATAGGTATTGTGCAATATCCTCAGCTTTGCCACCTTGTGCGCCATAACCAGGGATTAAGAAAAAGCTATCTTTATATTTTGCACGTATTTCCATAGCTTCCTCTATATGAGTACCACCTATAACTAAACCTATGCTTGAATAACCGCTTTCGCCAATATAAGGTTTGCCTAGCTCGTTTAGTTTATCGCCTACAAGGTCGTACACATGGCGGCCATCTGCTAGTTTTTCATACTCAAAATCTTTTGCACCGCTGTTAGAGGTTCTGCAAAGTACAAACATGCCTTTACCTTGTTTTTCTGCAAAAGGTAGGTATGGTGAGATGGAATCTAGCCCCATGTAAGGCGCTAGTGTTATTAAATCCGCTTCAAACTCGCCTGTAAAGTGAGCTTTTGCGTATAGCTCTGCTGTTTTTGCGATATCACCACGTTTTATATCAGCAATAACTGGTATGTTTGCACTGCGCACCATTGCCAAAGTTTCAGCATATGCTTTCATGCCGTCAAGCCCTAGTGATTCATAATAAGCAATTTGCACTTTATAACAGCCAGAAACTGCTTTTGTTGCCTCGAAAACCTCACGGTTAAAGCGTACTATATTTTCACCTGCTGTAAGGGTGTTATCAATAAATTCGCTAGGTAGGTAAGAAAAATCAGTATCTAAACCTACGCATACTGGGCCACGGCTTTTTACTCCGTCGTATAAATAATCCATTGCTGTTTTCATATTATTTGCCTTTCTTAATTCGAGTTTTAATATTTATTATAAATGCGTGGTAATCGCATATATAGTTTTTTGAGTTTACGCTAGATAGCTATATTTCAAACTTGTTTTATATTTATTGTACTGGTTTTATAATTATTGTTTCAACAATCGCTGTTTTCGTAAGTTACAACCCCACCTTTTATTGTGGTGCAAATTTTGCCGTAAAGCTCTATGCCCGCAAAAGGGCAGTTTTTGCTTTTTGAGTGTAGTTTTTCAGCCTCTAGTATAAATGGAGTTTCTAAATCCACTAGCACCATATCTGCATCAAAACCTTCTTTAAGCTCACCTTTATTTAAACCCATTATTTTTGCTGGTTTTGTGCTTAAAAGCTCGCTAACTGTGCTTAATGTAATGCCTTTTTCTTTGCAAAGGCGAGTGTAGCAAAGCGCAAAGGCGCTTTCTAAACCTACCATACCGGGCGAGCCTGCCGCTTTATCCTCAGCTGAGTGTGGTGCGTGGTCTGTGGCAATTGCATCTACTATGCCGTTTTTTATTGCCTGGGCAATAGCCTCGCAATCGTCTTTATCGCGTATAGGTGGGTTAACCCTTGTATCTAATGTAGTTTTATCAAAAAAAATATGATGTGGTGAAACTTCGCATGTAACTGGTGCGCCACATTTTTTAGCATTTGCAATAGCCTCTAGCGAGCCTCTTGTAGAAACATGGCACATATGCAAGTTTGTGCCGTAATATTTTGCTAGGTACACATTACGTATTGTTTCTAAATCTTCCGCTAGGCGGTAATCCCAAGGCGAAATATCGCTAACTTCGGCATGGCTCATAATTGTTATGCCTTTTTTTGCACAAAGTTCAAACGCACGTGCCATAACGTCAGCACTTTGTATACCGTGGCCGTCCTCGGTGATAAACTTAATATCCGCTGGTAAGTTTTCAAGGTGGATTAAAGTTACGCCATCAAAACTATCGGTTATTGAAAGTGTTTGGTTTGCCTCGCTCAGGCCTATTTTAGCAACTTCGTCCCTAACCCAGTGTGCTTGTTTTACTGTGGAGCAAACTGGTTTTGTGTTTGGCATTAAGTTTACAAAAGTAAAACCGCCCGCTGCTGCTGCTAGGCTACCTGTTGATAAATCCTCTTTATACTCAAAACCTGGTGTGCGAAAATGCACGTGCAAATCTACAAATGCAGGCAAAATCGTTTTACCTTTTGCATCTACGCAAGTTTCATCTTGTAGTTTTGCCATGCTTAAATCTTTATCTATTGCGAAAATTTTGCCCTCACGCAATAATATTTCTGTCGTTTCGCCTGTGGCTAGTTTAGCATTTTTGATGTACATTAAAATTCTCCCATGTTTTAAGTTTTTTTGATAAAAGGATAAAAAAAAACTTTCCCCCAATAAAAAAGGAAAAGTTAAAAAGTTTTAAAAAATGAAATACCAATACCGCTAAATAGAAACACGGAGGCATGATTTTTTTGCGGCGTTTTTGCGTTGTGGTAAATCATTTAGCACTCTCCTGTTTTGTTTATGGGTTGGTTTATATATTGTGATTTATTCTACCATATACACAAAAAATTGTCAAGGTTTTTGTGCAGTGCTTTTATATGATAATTTTTAATAATTGTTTACATATAATAGTATAAGCTTAATATATTTAGCTTGAATTTTAGTGTGCAAATTGTTATTATTAAACAGATACATATCTACATTAATTATTACATATAAGAGGTAGCAAATGAAAAATTTTTTCACAAAATATAAACCATTAAAAATAGCAAGCATTATTTTTGCAATTATGTTTGCATTGCTACTTGCCATTTTAGCTTTTGCACTTTTTTATGAATACAGCGCAGACGAAATTGCACAAGACATATTAAAAGCTGATAACGTAGAAGTTTTTGAAGATGACAGCATGATTGCAGTACATGCACAAACACCTAGCGATACCGCCATTATGTTTTACCCTGGTGGGCAAGTAGAATATAGCGCATACTTACCATTAATGCAAGCTTTACAAGAGGAGCTAGGCTTAACCTGCATTATAGTTGAAATGCCTTTTAACGTAGCGTTTTTTGATACAAATGCTGGCGATAAAATTTTAGAGAATTTCCCTGATATAAAAAACTGGTATATAATAGGGCACTCCGTAGGTGGCACAGCAGCAAGCATGTTTGCTGAGGAAAACGCCGAAATTATAGATTTGCTGATACTTTTAGGCTCTTACACTTACTCTGATTATCCTATAGAAAACACACTTACAATTTATGGCTCGTTAAACACTAGTGTTGAAAACAGCCTAACTTACACCGAAAACGTTTATGTAATAGACGGTGGCAACCACGCACAGTTTGGCAACTACGGCAAACAATATATTATAGATGTAGATGCTGATATTTCAGCAGTGGAACAACAAAACGCAACTGTTAATATAATAAGTACGTTTTTAGCTGAAAACGATTTGATATAAAATAAACATAACATAAAAAAGAAGCTCTCGCCCAACTGCGAAAGCTTCTTTTTTTGTTAGCATCTGTTTTTGTCGCCTTTTAATTATAGATTTTTCGCAATTTTTTAAAGCGAAGCGAAGAAAAATTGCGAAAAATCTATATCAAATTTGCTGCACCTACTATACCAGCATCGTTGCCTAGTGTTGCTATTTTTATTTGTGGCGCTGGTAATTGTTTGCTTGCAAAGGTATGTGCCTGCACATATGTTTGTAGCGGAACAGTTAGCACCTCGCCTTGGGCACATATCCCACCGGAAAGCAAAACTACCTCAGGCCTAAAAATATTTACTAAATCAGTAATGCCTTTGCCTAGGTAGTTTATGTATTGCTCTACAACTTTTTTTGCTGTTTCATCTCCACTTTGTGCGGCATCAAAAGGTATGCGGCCATTCATCTGGGCATTGTTTGCTTGCCAATTTGCATATAGTAAGCTATCTGGGTTTTGCTTTGCGCTTTGTTTTGCCATACGTATTAATGCTGTTGCTGAAGCGTAGCTTTCAAAGCAACCTTTGCGCCCACATGTGCAAAGCTCGCCTTCATCCACTAATTGTATGTGCCCTAGTTCTATTGCGCCAACACCACCCTCAAAAAGTTTACCATCCATAATAACACCGCCACCAACACCAGTGCCAAGGGTTACTAAAACTGCACTTTGTGTACCTTTTGCAGCACCGCAAACACACTCTCCAAGTGCGGCACAGTTTGCGTCATTTGTTATTTTTATTTTTAAACCTAAAAGCTCGTTTAATTTTTCAGCAAGGGGTACGTTTTCCCATTCTAGGTTGTTTGAGTATATAACAACACCGCTATTTTGGTCTACTGTACCAGGGCAACCAACGCCACAGCCACTGCATGCCTCTAGCGGTACATTTGCTTTTTCCGCCGCTAGTTTTGCGGTTTTTGCCATATCAGCAACAACTGCTTGCCACCCACGTGTTGAGTTTGTAGGCAAACTCACAGTTGCAACTAACTCATTATTTTGTGTTAAAACACCTGCTTTTATATTTGTTCCGCCTAGGTC
Organism: uncultured Faecalibacterium sp.; assembly: GCA_964370455.1. Lineage (GTDB taxonomy): Bacteria > Bacillota > Clostridia > Oscillospirales > Ruminococcaceae > Faecalibacterium. The sequence continues at coordinate 14,367 of CAYJJL010000008.1, read as the reverse complement.
TATGCCAAGGCGATATTTTTTATCTGCCATGTAAAATCTCCTATTCTAGTTCGCCAAGCGTGCTCATTATTACAGCAAGTGCCGCTAGCGGTGCTGTTTCGCAGCGTAAAATACGTTTACCTAAACCAACAATTGTTGCGCCGTTTTCAAGCGCAAGCTCAACCTCTTTATGCGCAAAACCACCCTCTGCACCAGTTACTAACGCTATATTTAAAGGCTTTTCGCCATTTTTTGCCTGTGCTGTTTTTAATAGTGTAGGTAGCGGCTCGCCACCACCCTCATAACAAAATAAAATTAAATCGTGCTGTGCAAAGTTTTTGCATAGTTCTGCAAAGTTATTGCAAGGCATATCAACACTCGGCAAACACCCTCGCCCAGCTTGCTTTGCTGCCTCGTATGCTATGCGTTTATAACGCACATTTTTTTTATCTTCGTTTTTAGGTTTTACTACACAGTATTTACTAAAAAACGGTACAAACTTTTTTGCGCCTAACTCCACACCATGTTGTATAATTTGCTCTAGTTTATCTTGCTTTGCATAACCCATATAAACAGTAACATCTATTTTAGGTTCAGCAAGGCTAGGCACACCCTCTTGCACTGCAAATGTAACACTATCAGCATCAATAGCTGTTATTGTCGCTGTATATTCCAGTGCATTTGTGCCACACAGCAAAACTGTTTCGCCACATTTTGCACGCATAACACGGCTTAAATGATGGGCATCGTCACCTCTTAGCGTTGCAACGCCACTTTGTATATCATCTGTAAAATAACGGTGCGGCATTTTTTCTCCTTTTTGTTATAATGCTAAAAAATCGTATAACTATTTGTTAAGAATCACTTAAATTCCTTGACATAATAAATAAAATGTGTAGACTTAACTTGTATGCTTTTTTAAAGTTAGCTAATTAACACTGCCATCTTTGGTTATTGTTTTTCGCAAACTAGGCATACCCAGCCGTTATCCTCATGCACTTGGCATATTTTAAGGCCGTTGGCTTTCACTGCCTCGCAAACTTCGTCCTTGCGTGTATCTATTATACCGCTTGCGATAAACTTTGTGTTTTCGTGCATTAACGGTGGTAAATGTTTTGAAAGGCTCATTATAGCCGCTGCAACTATGTTTGCAAGTATAATATCATATGTACCGCTTGCTTTATCGGCTAAATCGCCCACTAGCACTTTTAAATTTTCCTGCACTCCGTTACGCTCGGCATTTTCGCCAGCAGTGCGCACACTAACTGGGTCGATATCAACACCCTCTGCACTAGTTGCTCCTAGCTTTAGCGCCGCTATCGCTAATATGCCACTGCCTGTGCCTATATCCAAAACACGCTCGCCACCTTTAATAAGGCTATCTAGCTGTGTTAGGCAAAGCGCTGTTGTTTCGTGGTCGCCTGTGCCAAAGGCAAGGCCTGGGTCTAGCATTAGTTGCATACGGTCTGTATCGTATGTTTGCCATGATGGCACTATCGCAAGGCGCTCACCTATATCTTTAGGGTGGTAATATTTGCGCCATTCGTTTTGCCAGTCCTCTTGTTGTATGCCTGCAATTGTAATATCATGCTGTATGCCCGCACCTTCAAAACGTGTTTCAAGCGCTAGCAATGTTTCAGCAGGTGGTGTTTCAGGCGAGAGATACATGTGTATAATAACTATATCTTTTGGTTTATCGAGCAGTTCTTGCTCTATTAAATCCACATGTGCAATCTCTAATACTTGCTCTTCAATATCTCTATAATCCTCTATGTAAATACCGCCATCGGCTACTAAAACGGCTATTGCCTCGGCATTTTCCGCATCTTTTGCGTTAACTGTTATTTGTATATCTGTCCACTGCATAAAAACCTCCGCTAGTGTTAGTTCTCCGAACATATTTATAACTTCGGCTATGTTCTGACTACTTAATTTGTTGTTTTTATCAGTATACCATATTTATTACAATTATCAATTAATAAATTAACATCTAAAAGGAGATTTTATGCTAAACTTTTGCAAAAAACACCCATTAATAACCATGATAGCTTACTTTGCTATTTATCAAAGCACATTTTACGTACTAGAGTTTTGGGATAGGCCTTACACGCTTTTAGAATCACCACTTGATGCATATATACCTTTTATGCCTGTGGCTGTTGTGCCTTATTTTGCATGGTTTGCATGGACACCCCTTGTAACCTTATTTTTAATGAAAAAAGATATAAACCTTTTTTGGGTTTATTTTAGAGCCTTTGCCATAACAACTGCATCAACTTTATTTATTTACTTAATATTTCCTAACGGCTTAGATTTGCGCCCTGATATAGTTGTTGACGATATCTTTACACGCATAGTTGCTTTTACCTATGCAGCTGATACCTCTACTAATGTTTGCCCCTCACTGCACACCTCTGTTACCTTATTGGTATTTTTCTTTTTATGCATATGCAAACAATTTGTTTCAAGATTTGCGCTTATTTTAAACGGCGCACTAGCATTTTTAATTTGCGCCTCTACTGTTTTGTTAAAGCAACACTCTATAATTGATGTTTTTTGGGGCGCTGTTTTGGCTATTGGCGTTTTTGGAGCTGTGCTTTATTACGAAAAAGCAAAACAACAACCAATACAATCCGCAAGCAAAGCAGAACAAACCAAAGCCGCATAATAAATAGTTTTTTATTTTTAAAAAATATTGCGCAAAATGTATTGACATTTTTTATAGTTGTGGTATAATATTTCTTGCATTGTAAAACGCTATGTTTCACAATGCTATGGAGAGATGTCCGAGTGGTTTAAGGATCTAGTCTTGAAAACTAGCGTACTGCAAGGTACCGTGGGTTCGAATCCCACTCTCTCCGCTCA
>CAYJJL010000008.1:0-11423 GCA_964370455.1 uncultured Faecalibacterium sp. | reverse complement strand
AAAGTGCGATTTTTTGGTGTGTACAACCTATTCAGTTAAGGATAAGAGAATATCATTTTTTGGAGAAAAGCCCTGACACAAATTTGCCTACATTATCAAATGCTGCGTCAACAAGGTCTCTTTCTCTGACGTGGTAGATACGAGCATCAACCACTGCGAGTAAACTTTTAATATTTTCTAACAAATATTTAGTTTCGTTTGAGCTAACTAAAAGCAACTGTGTTTTTTTGCCCACTTTTATGCGGAACAAGTATGCCTCGCTCATATCTGCAGGATGAAAATCTTTAATAGCTTCAACGCTATCCGAGATTGGATGTTTTTGTAATGTTTGCGTATGGTAAATCGTTACATAGCTACTCACAGTATCTTCACTATCTGAAATATCATACTCTGCGTGATTTTCGACACGCACTTTTAAAGTGCCACATGTGCCGTTTTCAATGCTTGAAATAACTTTTTTAAGTGCACCTTTTGAAAAAAAACCTACTTTTTGAGCTTTAAACTCTGGAGCTAGGTTTTGTGGTATTAACTCAAAAGGCAAATCGTCTACATATGCAATTGGAAATAACTCCACACCGCATGCACTACAATTTTTTACGCCTTCGTCGTTTAAACGTTTACAATAGACACAATGCATAACTACACCTCGTTTATTAAGTTATTATAAACCCATGCTTTCGAGCTGGGCTGCTGTTTGTGTAACTAATTTTTCAATTGCCTTAGCATTTTTGCCAAAGACACTTCTCATGCCAAAAAAACCACCTGTAAGGCTATCTACCAAATCATTTTTAACCATTGTATCAAGGCCTACTTGTTCACCTTTCATGACACGCCAAGCATTGCTTTCACTTTTCATTGTGGCGGGATATATTTGCACTTGATTGTGCGAATCTAGCGCGGGGAAAACAATTAAATCTGCAAAACCATGCTTTGCCATTTGCGGTTTACCAGCTGGAAACTCTGTATCTTTAATAGCCTCAAAAAAAGCGTTTTGTGTATATGATTTTTTTAATTTTACGGTTATCATTTTAAAGCCTAATGCCATTTTGTTCACCTTTCAGTGGTTATCTCTTATATCGTTACTATTAACTCGTCATCTTTTAATTATAATATCCAGCACAGTAGTAGCTCTACCACTGTTTAGCAGAATAAAAAAACTGCATGTGTTAATTAAAGCTACAATAATATACTAAAAATTATCGAGCTACTATTAACTTATGCATCTATCAGGTACGTATTTATAACAAAACCAAATATATCTAAAATTATACAATAGGCCAAAAAAATGGTCAATCCGTCCAAAGTATGAACAAAAAAATCAAAATGCATAAAACATACACTTTATAACAACTTTCAATTGAATTTATTTTTTTAAATGCTATACTATAATAAAAAAGAATAGTAATTAAAAGTAAAGAAGTAGAAGGTTGGTGAGTAAATGAATTATAAGCAAACTACAATAATACCCAAAAAATTTGAAAGTGATTTTTATGGGGCTATGTTAAAATATCGCATTTTGTTCCTTTGTACTTTAGCTGGCTATGGCAAAACTACTACATGCACAAAACTGCTAGCTAAGCGTCGCACCCATTGTGTAGATGCCGATGATATTTTCCAAAATTTTGACTTAAAGCAAATCTCAGCTGATATTGTTGTAATAGACAATTTGCATAAACTACAAAGCCACGACCAACTTGCTAAATTAGTGCTAATACTAACTGAAAAAACAGATAAGCAATTTGTATTGCTCTCAAGAGCTAATTTACCACAGCCGTTAATCTCACTTGAAATTTCTGGTGTTTTGCACTGCTTAAACTCTAAGCTTTTGCGCTTTGGCATAGCTGAAACAATGGAGCTATTTTTAACTTATGACCATAAAATTTTAGAAAAAACTGCTGATTATTTTTCAAAAATCTTTTATGGTAACCCCATGGCTTTAACTTTATTTGCAACACGTGCAATTGCTGAAAGCGCTAGTAATATAGATAGCGAAATAAATATAACGCAAACTAAATGGACAATTTACAGATACATAGACTCCACTATTTTTGCAGAGCTTGATGAGCAAAGCGCTAATATTTTGCTTTACATGTCGGCTTTTGATAGTATTTCGTCAGATTTGCTACGAGGTATCATTGGCACAGAAAACTTACATGTTACACTTACACAGCTTATAAATAGCTCGCTTTTTGTGCTACCTATTGAAGCGGATTTATACAAGTGCACTCCAGAATTAGCTGGGTTTTTCAAATGGAAACTACAGCAAGTTTTATCCGAAAAAAATATAACCGAGTGTTATAATTCAGCTGGCGCGTACTTTCTTGCAAAAAAAGATTACGTTAATGCTGTTTTATATTTTGAAAAAGCACACAACAACACCAAAGTTATTGAAATACTTGAAATTTGCTCACTTTTAAACCCTGCAATAGGTTATTTTAAAGAACTAGAACCATATTTTAACGCCCTACCGCAAGAAACCATTTGCGCTTCTAGTTGTTTAATTGCAGGCATGGCAATGATTTGTGTTTTGCATGTGGATTACGAAGGTGCTGATAATTGGTACTATAAATTAAAAGAAAAATCACTGCAACTTAATAGAAACTCGGCTGAATACAAAACAGTGCAAGAAAAACTACTATACCTTGATTTAGCTTGCCCTCACAGGGAAATTTCATCTTTACAAGATATAATCACCATGCTATTTCAAAACTTAAAAACCACTGGCGTAAAAATGATCCAACTTTCGATATCATCGTGCTTGCCAACGGTGTTAAACGGTGGTAGAGATTTTTCAGATTGGGTAAAAAAAGACGATATTATTTACCACACCATGAAAAAACCTATAGAACATGTTTTAGGTAGCCAAGGTGTTGGAGTTTCTGAATGTGCTTATTGTGAAAGTAAGTTTGAAAAAGGCGTGGATTACCACATACAACAAGTGCAAATGATGGCAACTTTTGCAGATATACAACACCGTGGCACCATTGATACAGAGTTTGCCACTGTTGGGTTGTTATCACGCATACACTTAAGCCAAGGCAAGGCAAACTCCGCACGTGATACCCTATTAACCTTTGCAAAAAGGATAAAACAAAAAAACGAAATGCGTTTAATGCCAAACCTAAAAGCTTTGCTGTGCCACATTGCACTACGCTGTGAGGATACACAAGAAATTGAGCATTGGATAACACATGAAGCACCAACAGAGCTAACTAATATTTGGATTTTATGGCGTTTGCAGTATCGCGTAAAATGCGAGGTACTTATTTATCAAGGTAATAACCAAGAGGCAATTATTTTATTATCGCAACTACTAAACTATGCCGAAAAATGCAAAAAGATACTAGACCTAATACATTTTTGTGTTTTAATGGCAATTGCACATTATAGATTAGGGCAAAAAACTTGGCAAACATATTTAACAAGAGCACTTGATGTTGCAGCACAGTACGGATACATACAGCCTATTTCACAATATGGCAAAGCTGTATTGCCACTTTTGCTTGAGATTAAATATACAAGCTCAAAAATACATTTTGAAAAGATTTTAAAACACACACGTATACAAGCATCTTTTTACCAAAATTATTTGCAACCTAATTTTAAAAATGATGTTAAAATATCCAATATGGAACACCAAGTTTTAGCATTGATTTGCCAAGATAGAAGCAACCAAGAAATTGCAGATATTTTAGGCATAAAACTAACCACTGTTAAAACTCATGTTAGTAATATTTTGCGCAAACTTGACATTAAACGCCGTAGCGAGGCAAAAACAGAAGCAAAAAAACGCAATTTAATAGAAAACTATCTAGCGGAATAACTTGAAACATCGCTACAAAAAACACTTTTCACCAAAACAAAAAACTACTGATTACACATAAATTATAATGCCTTCAATAAAATTAGTTTTTTAAACCTAATTTGATATGCTATAATTTAAATTGTTTTCAGTAGTTTTTATTTTTATCGTTTATATTAGTGCGCAAATACCTCTATTTGCAATATACAAAACTATATTTTACACCGCAACTCGTGCTTGTAATTTTTTAACACGCAAGCTAACCTCGTTAACTGCCTCGTTAGTTTTGCTAGCCTTAGCAGAGTTTTTTGATATAACCGCTGAAATATTCAGCAAGCTTTTTTCCATATTGGTAATTGCCTCAAATTGCTCGTTAGATGATACATTTATTTTTTCTATAATCATGGCTATATCTTCAACATTGATTATGATTTTATCCATATATTCTGCACTTTTATTTACTATGGCTTTGCCGTTTTCAACTGCTTTTAAGGTGTTATTTATCATGGTTTGTGTGTTTATAACTACCTCTGTGCTTAATTTTGCAAGGCTGTGCATCTCCTGCGCCATTTTAGCAATGTTTTTCTCTCTGTTTGCTATGCTTACAATATCGTTATTTGCTGTATTTGCAATTACATTTGTCTGAAAAGCTATGTCCTCTATTGAGTTCATTATTTTTTTAATCTCGCTAGATGCTTTTGCAATATCTTCCATTGCAATTGTCATCATTTGCATCTGGCCACGTCCTGCACGTAGTTTTTCTTTAGAACTTGCTGATAAATCTTTTATTTTTTGCGTGTTTTTCACGCTCTTTTTGCTGTTAGATGCTACCTCTGAAAAAGCACGAGCAATTTGCTCTACCACACCAGCTTGACGGTTAGAGCTTTCAGTTAAATCGCTAACCGCTGAAAGCATGTTTTCAGTAGAAACAGTGAGCGTTGAGGAAATTGCTTTTATGTCGTTCACCATATTGTTTTGTTCAGTTGGAGTTTTTGCCTGGTCTGTATATTGTTTTAATGTTTCAAGCATTTGAGCAATTTCGATGTTTTTTTGTTCTAGCTCCTTTATTTTTGTACTTACAACTGCGACAAAAAGGTATGAAGCAATGCACGAAATTATAACAAACACCATGCCTGTTGATAACGATTGATAATCATAACCTGGGATAAAATGCCTATTAAACACTGTAATTACTATTACTAAAATTGCTGTAGTTATAGAGTTTACACGTGCTATTTTTTCATTTAAAACTAAACCTGTTATAATAAGCCCTGCTGCTAGTGCGCTATATGTGTGTGGTGTGCCAACGCCAAACAATGTCGGCACTAATAAACCTAACATTTGCATACTAACTAAAACATAAAGTCTTAAATCGCGTGAAATTTCATTTTTAAGCGCAAACACTACAATTACACAAATAATACCCATTGTAAAAAGCAATAGGCTCATTTCGTACTGGTTTTTTAATAAATAATATAAAGGCATTAAAGTAAAAAACGATAATGCAACCGTAATGATAATAACCAGTAATATGCGCGGGCTTAATATTTGTTTTTTTGCATCCATAAATTTCTCCTGTGAAAAACATTGTTATCCGTTTTGATTGTTTATATATTTTTAGCAATTTTTTAGAGCAAATCTAAAAAAATCAAAAAAACATATAATAATATGTAATAAGTACGATATTTTTTAAAAAAGCATTGTATTAATAAAAATTAATGCAACACTAAAAATTCAGCGAGTTAAAGATAAGTATTTTAATTTTAACATCCTTGTTTAATGGTATAATAAAATGGTATAAGTGTCAATATAAAAAACCAAAAATACGCTTTATTAACCCACATATTTACTTATAAAAGCTATTTGTTTTACAATAAGATCAATAAAACAAATAAATAACACTTGTTTTTAAAATAAAACACTAAAAAAGTTTTTTCTAATTTAAAAAAAGCACTTTACAAGCCACTAAATATGTGTTATAATGCTGAAAGCGGTTGCACCAAAACATTTTTTGGGTTTTGTGCTATCGCAATGTTTATTAAAAGATAAACAGGTTAAAAGTTAATAAAAACAACTAACTTTGCTTTGGAGTAATACTCAAGAGGTCGAAGAGGCGCCCCTGCTAAGGGTGTAGGTCGGGAAACCGGCGCGAGAGTTCAAATCTCTCTTACTCCGTACTAAAATCGCTAAACCAATTTATTGGCTTAGCGATTTTTTTATTTATCAAATTTACATTATAAAAAACCTTATCTTTCACAGATAAGGTTTTTTATTTTTGTCATTTGCCAAAAATAATTATATATGCCTTGTAATAGCTATATTACTCGTAATCGTAATAATCGCCATCCTCAGTGTTTTGCTGTTCGGGGTAATCTTGCTCTGGTGATAAAACTAGCCCCGACATTAAACTTTCCTCCCCTATTGGACCAACTGGCATGTTACCATCTAAACCCGGTATAACCGCTAAATCATCCCATATTTTTGGCGCTTTTGGCCTGTGTGGTTTAACTTCATCTTCGCCATCGTGCCAATTAAAATTTTGCTCTTTGCTATTATAACTATTAGCACTTGCCATAGCCTCGGCAATGCGCTCAAAATCTCTGCCGTCAGTGCTAGTTTGCTCTGCACTTATACCTTGGTTTAAGTTATTTTTAGCAGTTACATCTTGCCAAAACGAATTTTTTTCATAATTATTTTTCATGTTTGTACCTCTCTTTGTTTTTTGTCGGTGTTTAAAGTTTGCCCTTTTTGACCATGCTTTATCCATAAGCACCATAATATAATCTAAAATTTAGCTTATATCAAGGCAATTCAACGTATCAAAGTGAGGTTTTTTTATGCACATGAATGGTATAAAAGCTTTTGGGCTTTCGTTTTTACTCACGACAGCTGTACTTATACCGCTTATTTTTGGGGTATATAAACTTTCGCAATGGCAAAATGCCGAGCAACAACCTGAGCAAGTAGCACAAAGCGAAAGTGGAGTGTTAAAAGATATACCAAAAGCACAGCACAACATGGATGTTTTAGTTTGTATAGCAGGTGAAACACCAATTTTTGGCATATTATCACTTGATGCCACTACGGCTGAGGTTTATATAAGTGCATTACCTGCCGAGGGCGTGCTACTGCAAGGGGATGAAACCCCAACACTAGCACAAAGCTATGCTAGCGCAGGGCCAGCACGTGTGCTTGAACTTTTAAACAGTACGCTTAACCTTAACATTGAAAAATATATAGCCATACCAGCCGCACAAATGCCTGATTTTCTTTCAGGTGAACTTGCCACTATGCGTGTAGGGCTTTCTGGCGTGTTGACACCGACACAGCTTGAAAGCGCTGAACTTAGTAGCAGCGTACAAACTTTTAGTGTTGAACAAGCACAAACACTTTTAAATGAACTTGCTTTAAAAGCTACTGAACGCACCAGCGCTATTTCACCAGAAACACTTGCGGCTGTGCGCACAAGTTTTTGGGAGGCATGGTGGCGAGATAAACAGCAACTTTTGCCAAATTTATTGCCTGATACAATACGCGAATTTTCGCCTAGTTTGCTTACTAATATTTCCGCTACAGATATTTTTACGCTTGAAGAAACACTTGAATTTTTAGCGAACGGTAACGCACGAGTGATGCCTATTTTTATACCTGGAGACTGGAACTATAGCACAAAGCGTTTTGAATTTAACGACGAAACCCTACTAGCACTTAGCGAATTTAATTAATTTTTTCACTGCTTTTATAGCACAAAAAACACTATTTTACAAACGATAAAACAATAATTGTAAACATTAAAACTATATTTAAAACTTAACTATAAAACGCAAAAAATGAAAATGAAGCACTGTTGTAAAACCAATTAAAAACCGCCTTAATATTGCTTATAATTATGCATTTACTTTAAAATTATGTTGTTAATATATGCAAAGTGTGATATTATATTGTTAATTATAGTCACACCACATAGTGTATATATCAAAAAGGAGATGCAATTATGTCTAAACAAAAAATAACTGTACGTCAGCTATGCATTGTTGGTTTTTTAGCCGCTTTAAGCTACGTTTGTTTTACTTTTTTACAAATTAAAATTCCCCTACCTGGTGGCGATTTAATAAGCATACATGTTGGCAACGCAGTGCCTGTGCTTGGCGCTTTATTGTTTGGTGGCTGGTTTGGTGCACTTGGCGGTGCAATAGGCATGACTATTGGCGATTTATTCGACCCTGTTTATATAGTGTATGCGCCACACACTTTTGTATTAAAATTTTGCATAGGCCTTGCTAGTGGCATAGTTGCACAGCATGTATTTAAAATTGCAAAACAACAAGATACCAAAAAACGCTTTAGAGCCGCGTTAATATCCTCAATGGCTGGTTTAGGTTTAAATGTTATACTATACCCACTAACCTCATATTTTTACAAAATATTAATCCTTGGTAAACTTGCCGCTGATGTTTCTTTAGTATGGAACTTTGCAATTAGCCTATTAAACGCTGGTATTTGCACAGTTGTAGCCACAGCCGCTTATATGGCTTTGCGCCCTGCGCTTGAAAAAAGCGGATTACTTAAAACTCACGAAAAGCACGAAAAATAAAAACTGGATACGTTAGTAAAAAATGCTATAATATATTAAATTATCAAGTTAATTTTAATTTGTTGTAACTAACTGTATATTTTGATTTTTATGCAGAATATATTATAACTATTATAAGGGTAAGCAATAAAAGCTTGCTCTTTTTTTATAAAAAGCCCTTGACGAATTGCATATTTCATGTATAATAATACTTGAAATGTATATTTATACACAAACTTATTAATAAATGAATTGATACAACAAACATAAAAGGAGTCATGACATGAAAAAGGAAAACATTAAAAAAGTTGTTCTCGCATATTCAGGCGGTTTAGATACATCCATCATAATACCCTGGCTTAAAGAAAACTACAACAACTGCGAAGTTGTTGCTGTTTCTGGCGATGTTGGACAAGGCAACGAGCTAGAAGGTTTAGAAGAAAAAGCCATTGCAACAGGTGCTTCCAAACTTTATATACTTGACCTCAAAAAAGATTTCATCGAAAATTATGTTTACCCCACACTAAAATTCGGTGCAAAATACGAGGAATACCTACTTGGTACATCTTTTGCTCGCCCTTGCATTGCAAAAGGCCTTGCCGACATTGCTATACAAGAAAACGCTGACGCTATTTGCCACGGTTGCACAGGCAAAGGCAACGACCAAGTACGTTTTGAGCTAACACTTAAAGCATTTTGCCCTGATATGGCTATTATTGCACCTTGGCGTGAGTGGGATATTAAATCCCGCGAGGAAGAAATTGAGTATGCTGAGGCACACAATATACCGCTAAAAATTAACCGTGAAACAAACTACTCTAAAGATAAAAACCTATGGCATTTAAGCCACGAAGGCATGGATTTAGAAGACCCAGCAAACGAGCCACTTTACAATAAAGATGGTTTCCTTGAAATGGGTGTTTCACCAGAGCAAGCACCTGATACCCCTACAAAGGTGACTGTTCATTTTGAAAAAGGCATACCAACAGCAGTTGATGGTGTTGAGCTAGGTGCAGTTGAACTAATTGAAAAACTAAACGAACTTGGTGGCGCAAACGGTGTTGGCCTTTTGGATGTTGTTGAAAACCGCCTTGTTGGCATGAAAAGCCGTGGCGTTTATGAAACACCAGGCGGCGCTATACTTTACAAAGCAATTGCAGTGCTAGAAAGCATTACACTAGATAAAGAATCCAGCCACTTTAAAACACAGCTTGCACAAAAATATGCTGACCTTGTTTACAACGGTCAATGGTTTACACCATTGCGTGAGGCACTTGACGCTTTTGCAGATAGCCTTGCTGTTACAGTTACAGGCGATGTTACACTTAAACTTTACAAAGGTAACATGATTGTTTCAAGCGTTACTTCACCTTACTCATTATATGACGAAGTTACTGCATCATTTGGCGAGGACGAAGACTACAACCAAGCAGATTCCGCTGGGTTTATCAACTTATTTGGTCTTTCAATCAAAACACGTGCTAAACTTTCACAAAAATGGCCTAAGATTGAAAAATAATTAATAGCTTATCATAGGGGTGGATATTATATCCGCCCCTATTACGGCATATAAAGCATTTATAAAATAAACGATTTGTAGCTTTTTTATTTATGCAAAACACTTAAAACTTGTAAAACACGAAAAGAGGTTTTTTATGGCAGAACAACTTTGGAAAGGACGTTTTTCAAAAGCGGTAGATAGCCGTGTTAATGATTTTAACTCCTCCATACGCTTTGACCAGCGCATGATAGCGCAAGACATACGTGGCAGTGGTGTACATGCAACCATGCTTGCAAGGCAAGGAATAATCACCCCTGAAGATTGCGAAAAAATATTGACAGGGCTTGCAGATATTGCTGATGAAATTGCAAATGGTGCGCTAGAGATAGACCCTACCTCCGAGGACGTGCATACATTTGTTGAGCAAACTTTAACAAATCGTATTGGCGATGCTGGCAAACGCCTACACACAGGCCGTAGCCGCAACGACCAAGTTGCACTTGATTTACGTTTGACACTTAGGGATGAAGGCACGCAAATACAAGAACTTTTAAAACAGTTAATTGAAACACTTTGCAAAAAAGCTGGTGAAAACACTGCTAGTGTTATGCCTGGTTACACGCATTTGCAACGTGCACAGCCTATAACTTTTGGCCATGCACTTATGGCGTATGCGTTTATGCTTTTGCGTGATTTAGACCGCATAGAGCAAGCTCAAACACGTATGAACAGCCAATGCCCACTTGGCAGTGGCGCGCTTGCTGGCACAACCTACAACCTAGATAGGCTTTTTACTGCTGAACATTTAGGCTTTACCGCACCATGCGAAAACAGCCTTGACGGTGTTTCGGACAGGGATTTTTGCATTGATTATGCTGCCGCTTTTGCAACTTGCATGATGCATTTATCTCGCCTTTCTGAGGAGATAATACTTTGGTCTAGCTGGGAGTTTAAGTTTATTGAGCTTGACGATGCTTTTACCACAGGCTCTTCAATAATGCCACAAAAGAAAAACCCCGATGTAACAGAGCTTATACGTGGCAAAACAGGGCGTGTATATGGCGCACTAAACACCTTGCTAGTTATGATGAAAGGCTTGCCACTAGCCTATAACAAAGACATGCAAGAGGATAAAGAAGCTATTTTTGATGCGATAGATACCATGAATTTATGCCTACGCACACTTATACCTATGCTTGATACAATGAACTCCATACCAGAAAACATGCGCCTTGCTGCTGCAAAAGGTTTTATTAACGCAACAGATTGCGCTGATTATTTAACAAAAAAAGGCGTGCCATTTAGAGATGCATATAAAATTACAGGTGCAATGGTTGCAGATTGCATAGCAAAAGACACAGTGCTTGAAAGCATGACTTTAGCTGAAATGCAAACATATAGCGAGCTTTTTGAAGATGATATTTTTGTAGCTATTGATTTGTTAAATTGTTGTGAGGGGCGCACATGCTATGGTGGCCCAACAGCGCAAAGCGTGCAAACACAAATTAAAAGCGCACTTGAAATGCTAAACAAATAAAGCGTTAAAT
>CAYJJL010000007.1:19386-21091 GCA_964370455.1 uncultured Faecalibacterium sp. | reverse complement strand
CATGCATGTCTGTATCAAAACCGTATAAAATCACTTTATCCTCACACTGAACAACTATTAAATCGCAAACATGGTCCTCGCTAATTTCCTCATGTGTGCTTTGTGAGTAAACACATTGCACTTGTAACTCTTTAGATAAACAATAGTTTGAAATACGTGTGCGTATATTGCGTGTTTCGTTGCTTAAATCAGTGTTGTTGAGTTTATTGTTTGAGGTTATGTAAACATAAAAAGTGTTGTGTTTTTTGAGTGCAATTATATATAAAATAGTTGAAAACCCACTGCCAATTACAGCCTCCGCAATAGCGACATCTGGTGCGTGGAATAATAAATAAGCAAAAGCAGCCAGCGCTGAAAATACGCCAGTTGCTATTATAACACGTTTTAAATTGCGGTTAAACACTATAAAAAGTGCAACCGAAATCATCAATATAAAAATAAAATCAGTCATTTTTTGCCTCCTTATCGTCCTTGTGTTTATATCCAGACAAAAAAGCAGATTTTGCAATTGCTGATGTAACTATGGGGTTTATAATTATAACAATAACGATAACAAGCAGTATTTTTAAGGTGGAAATATTAAAACCACTTACAAAACAAGCGCCGATTAAAATGGTTAAAAAACCAACAGTGTCAACGTCTGCTGCGGATAAAATGCGTGCGTAAAAGTTGCGAAAACGAAAAACACCTATAAAACCAACATAAATAAAAACAATGCCTATAGCTATTAATATATAACCTAAAATTGCCATATTTACCTTTCCAGCATATAAGCTTTTGGTTGCATTGTTTTAAAAAATGCAGTTAGTTGTTTTTATCGTTTTTGTAATCGTTTTGAAAAAACTGTGCAAGTGAGGTTGTGCCTATAAAGCCAAGCACCGCAAAAACAAGTGCAATATCTATGTAAAACGATTGCTCAGAGTTTATTGCAAAAAGTATAATTATCATCATTATTTTACTGCTCATCAGCGAAAGCGCAAGCAAACGCTCCCAAACAGTTGGCCCTATAAAAAGGCGTATGCTACTAAAAAACAAAGCGATAATTAATGCGATTATAAAAAAATCTATCATGTATCCTCCTTGTTTTGCATCTGTAGCATTTGGCGCTCAAATGGTGCACTGGGGCTTTCGTCGGAGGGGGTGTGATGTAGGCATAAAACAGTTAGTTTGCCATTTTTATTATTTATTGTAATTGTGCCAGGTGTAAGTGTGATGGAGTTACCTATGATGTGCTGTAGAAATGGGTTTTTTATGCGTTTGTCAAGTTTTACTTCCAAAAAAATAGGATTTGCCTTGTTTGTAATTATGCAGTAAGATGTAATTATACCTGATTTGTAAATGGCAATAACTAAATGGAAAAAATATTTTAACGCTTTACTTACTGGGATGTAAAACATATCAGCATAATTAAAATCCAATAAATCCGAGGCAAGGTTTAAACATATATATGACAAAACAATACCAAAAAGAAAAGTGAAAATACCACCTTGCCCCTCGGATAAAATAAACCAAATAAAAGCAAAAAGCAAAACGAATGTTATATTAGCTTTTAGTCTTGACATTTTGCTCCTCCTTTTTATCCTGCATATAACAATATATTGATGTGAATATACATATTTTATCATAAAAATACAACAAAAACAATCAAGGTGAATATAAATTGTAATAAAGTAAAAAAACTGAGCTATATTTTGTATAAAAAAGA
>CAYJJL010000007.1:1654-19286 GCA_964370455.1 uncultured Faecalibacterium sp. | reverse complement strand
TGAATATAAATTGTAATAAAGTAAAAAAACTGAGCTATATTTTGTATAAAAAAGAGAAGTTTTGAGTGTAGTGTCTATATGTATAAAAAATGAGGCGTAAAATAAAACAAAGAGTGTTTAAATCTAGCTTTAATTTTTGCCTTTTTCGTTGCACTTTTTACTTAAAAAATGTATAATATAAGTTGTATGTAAAATTATATATTGAGGGGTAAATATATGCTACAAGATAAAGAACAATTGAAACAGCGCATAAATGGTAAAAAAATTGCTTTTATAGGTGCTGGTGTTAACCATAAAAAACTAATACCACAATTTGTTGAGATGGGTGCGATAGTAACCCTTTGCGACCAAAAGCAAGATATTGACGCTTTTGGCGAATATGCGCAAACACTAAAAGCGCTAAACATAAATTTTTCATTAGGGCAAAATTACACAGATGGCTTTAATGAGCAAGATATTATCATGCGAACACCTGGTTATGATTACACAAAACCAGCTTTGGTAAAAGCTATGCAAAATGGCACAGTTGTAACTAGTGAGATGGAGCTGTTTTTTGATTATTGCCCATGCGATATTATTGCAATTACAGGTAGCGATGGCAAAACCACAACCACAACTTTAATTAGCGAAATGCTAAAAACAGCAGGGCGCAAAGTACATTTGGGTGGCAACCTTGGCACGCCACTTTTACCTGTTATAGCTCAAATCGAAAAAACAGATATAGCAGTGGTGGAACTTTCGAGTTTTCAGCTAATAAGCATGCGCAAAAGCCCCAAGGTGGCAGTGGTTACTAACGTTACGCCAAACCACCTAGACCACCACAAAGATATGCAAGAGTATATTGATGCAAAGCGCAATATTTTGCTTTATCAACAAACACCATGCAAGGCTGTACTTGGCTACGAAAACGAAATTTCACGCGGGATGCAAAGCGATTGCAAAGGCGAGCAAATTTGGTTTACACGCAAAAACGTAACGGATAAAGGTGCGTTTTTGCGTGACGATGGCATGCTTTGCATGGCGCAAAATGGCAAGGTTTGCGAAATTATGCACAAGGACGAAATAAAACTACGTGGAGTGCATAACATTGAAAACTTACTTGCTGCAATAGCAACAGTTTGGGGCGAGGTTAGCGCAGCGGATATGCGCAAAGTTGGCAGTACCTTTGCTGGTGTTGAGCACCGCATTGAGCCTGTGCGCCTTTTAAATGGTGTGCAATATTATAACGATAGCATAGCCACAAGCCCTACACGCACAATTGCAGGTTTGCGTAGTTTTGGGCAAAAAATAATAATAATTGCTGGCGGTTACGATAAAGAAATACCATATGAGCCACTAGCGCCTGAGTTAATTGCACATGTAAAATGTTTAGTTTTAATGGGTGCAACAGGCCCAATTATTGAGCGCACCTTGCGTGCACACCCTGATTTTAAAGAGGGCGAAATGCAAATAGAACACGCCAAAAACATGGAAGAAGCTGTTGAGTTAGCACGCAAAAATGCAAGTGAGGGTGATATAATTAGCCTCTCGCCAGCTAGTGCATCTTTTGATTTATATGTAAATTTTGAGGCACGTGGCAAACATTTTAAAGATATAGTAAATACACTGAAATAAGCAATGCACCAAAAGTGCATTAAGCGATATATTAAATAATAGATTAAGTTAAAATTTTAAGATTACAAAAGGAACAATATGTTAGACAATTTTTTTGATTTTACACCTAAAAGCCTTGAGCTTGATGCAAAGGCAATGGAACTTTGCAAACCATATTTTGCTAAAGTGGAAGAAATAAGGGATTATAACCAGTTAAAAATGTTAAAGGCTTTTACAAGCTGTGATATGTCCGAAAGCCACCTTTTTGGTAGCTCTGGCTATGGTTTGTGGGATAGCGGTAGAGATAAGCTAGAAGAAATTTTTGCAAAACTTGTCGGTGCAGAAGATGCCCTTGTACGCACACAGTTTATGTCTGGCACACATACATTATCAGTTGCATTATTTGGTGTGCTTTTTACTGGAGATACCTTGCTTACAGCTACTGGCAGGCCATACGATACCCTAGAGGCTGTTATTGGCATAGATGGCAAAGGCAAGGGTAACGGCAACCTTGCAGATTACGGCATAAAATATGATGAAGCGCCACTTTTGGCTGATTTTACGCCAGATTACGATTTGATCGCTAAAAAAGCGCCAAACGCAAAAGTTTGCCATATACAGCGCAGTAGAGGTTATTGTCAGCGCAATGCGTTTGATTTAAAAACAATACAAAAAATATCTGATACAGCACGTGCAGCAAACCCAGATATAATTATTTTTGTTGATAACTGCTATGGCGAATTTACACAAATTAAAGAACCAACACAAACAGGTGCTGATTTAATAGTTGGCAGTTTTATTAAAAACCCAGGCGGTGGTATTGCGCCAACTGGCGGTTATATAGCAGGGCGTAAAGATTTAGTAGAGCGCTGTGCATATCGCTTAACTGGCCCAAGTTTAGGCAAAGAGCTAGGCTGTACCTTAGATAGTTTGCGCGCAATGTTTTTAGGTTTATACTACTCACCAAATATTGTTTGCGAAGCTATTAAAACAGCTATTTATGCACAGTGCTTGTTAGAGCTTTGTGGTAAAAAACCAGTGCCACGCTATGTGGATGATCATAACGATATTGTTACTTGTTTTGATGCAAACAGTGCTGATGCACTAGTTAGTTTTTGCCAAGGTATACAAAGCGCAAGCCCTGTTGATAGCTACGCTGCACCTATGCCTAGCGCAGAGCCAGGCTACACAGACCAAGTTGTTATGGCTAGTGGTAGTTTTACACAAGGTAGCACTATTGAACTTTCGTGCGATGGCCCATTGCGTGAGCCGTATACATGCTATTTACAAGGTGGTTTAAACTTTACAGCAAGTAGAGCAGGCGTGTTGCTTGCAGTGCAAAAAGCAGGTTTTTAATTACAAAAGCTTGAAACAGCATGTAGTAATGAGTTATACTTATATAGCACACAAAATAAAAGTATAATAAAAAGCACACAAAAAATCGAAACTAATCCTAATAATGAGGAGTAATATATGTACTGTTCACTTTGTAAACACCCTGTTGCAAATAGCACAAAGTTTTGTACTAACTGCGGTGCGTCTTTAGCGCAAAATCCGCCAGTTAAAGATTATATTGGTAACACAGAATTAAATGCAAATAAATCTGAACAAATAACACCAGATTATAAAACCGAAATACCGAGCTATAAAGCACCTAGCTACAATGCGCCAAACTACGGCACAGCAAGCGAGCAACAAACAAATACGCCACCAGCGTATACACCGCCTACATATAATGATAATGC
Organism: uncultured Faecalibacterium sp.; assembly: GCA_964370455.1. Taxonomy (GTDB): domain Bacteria; phylum Bacillota; class Clostridia; order Oscillospirales; family Ruminococcaceae; genus Faecalibacterium. Next base: position 15,948 of record CAYJJL010000007.1, on the reverse strand, counting down.
ACAGGCACAGCGCCCTGCGCAAACTTATGTACCACCAACTTACGAGCCACCAACGTATGGTGCGCCAACACCACAGCAAAGTTATCAAAGGCCAGCGCCAACATATGAGCCGCCTGAATATAATGCACAAGGCACGCAAAATACTGCAATTAATCAGCGCCCAGCGCCAACATATCAGCCACCAAGCTATGGTGCGCAAGCTCCAGCAAACGAGCAAGATTTTTCAGCTGCGGCGGATAACCTTTTGCCTTTTGAAACTGCAAAACCACCAGCACAGCAGTATCAGTACGGTGCAAATAATGCGCAAAATACTGCTGGCTATAACTATAACGCACCACCGCCAATCAAAAAAAAGACAAACGGCTGTTTAATAGCAATAGTTGTAGTTTTAGCATTATTGGTGTTTAGCGTAGTTACTATTTTTGTTTTAGCTTATTATTTTTTAGGCGAAAGCGATGATTACTACTATGAATATGAAACTAGCGATAATTACGATTACGATAGCGATGATAACTCAACTGGCGTATATGGCGATGATTTAGGCCTAACCGATTTACGTGATTATTATACAAGCCCTAAGGGTGATGGCTCGGATATTCATACAATAATGATGTATATGATAGGCTCTGACCTTGAAAGCGAGGGCGGTGCGGCTAGCTTTGATATAGATGAAATGTTAGATGCTACTTTAACGAACAATGTTAGAATTGCACTTATGACAGGTGGCGCAACTTATTGGTATAACGAGAGAATAAGCGGCGATACTTGCCAGTACTGGCTAATACAACATGGTCAACTTATTTTGATGGAAGAACGTGTTGGCCTAGTTAGTATGGTTGAATCAGAAACGCTTTCTGATTTTATTAATTTTTCTGCTGGGAATTTCCCTGCGGATAGGTATCACTTAATAATGTGGAACCACGGCGGCGGCACAATGGGCGGTTTTGGCTACGACGAACATTTTCCATACGATTACTTAACTTTGTATGATATCGAAAGCGCTTTGATGAATACTAACGTTAAGTTTGATATGATAGGTTTTGATGCTTGCTTGATGGCAACTGCTGAAACAGCATTTATGCTAGAACCATATGCAGATTACTTAATTGCATCTGAAGAAACTGAACCTGGCACAGGTTGGTATTACACAGATTGGTTAACTGCTTTAGCAAATGACCCATCTATGCCTACGCTTGATATGGCTGTTAATATTATAGATGATTACGTAGAGGTTACTCACGAAGAGCAAAGCCGACCAGACTGCACTTTATCTGTAATTGAGCTACGCCAAATGCCTTATACATATGCAATGCTTACGGATTATTTTGAAAACGCAACTATTGAAAAACACGAAAATGAGTTTGAAGAAATTGCAAGCGCACTCAGTGATGTTAAAGATTTTGGCGAGGGCGATTATGACCAAATAGATGTAATCGATTTTGTTAACAACACAGATGTTGAAGGCGGCGCAGAGCTTGTTGCTGCAATTAACAGTGCAGTTAAATATTACCGCAATAGCCATTATATTGATGATGCTTATGGTATGGCAATGTATTTTCCGTATGACCATATAGATTACTACTCAGAAATAAATGATGTGCTTGAAGATATAGGCTACACCGATGAATACACAGAGTTTTTTGATGTATTTATGAGTGCTATGTATGGTGGGCAAATAAATGCACACGGCGGTTTTGATAGTGGTTATGATGATTACACAGCCGAGGAATGGTATGATTCTGACACAGCAACAACCTATGAAGAAAACTATGATAGTACACTTTCAGAGGATTTATACATTGAAGATAAAGGCGATTATTACGCTTTAAGCCTAACAGATGAACAATGGGACGAAATTACAACAATTGAATTACAAGTTTTATTAGATGATGGCGTTAGCTACCAAGACCTTGGTAGTGATAATGTTTATGAGTTTGACGATGACGGCGATTTAATAGTTGATTTTGACTATACTTGGGTGGCTTTAGATGGTAATGTAGTAGCCTTTTACGCCGAGGAAGAATTTGACGATGGTTATGAGTGGTATACATACGGTTACGTACCAGCAGTTTTAAACGAGGATGAATATATAGAAATAATCGTTTACTGGGATAACGAAAACCCTTATGGCTATGTAGCAGGCTACCGCAAATATACCGAGGCAGGGCAACCAGCAGGTAAAGGTTTGTTTGATTTACAAGCAGGCGATAGCCTTGAATGGGTGTTTGATTACTATACTTACGATGGCTATTTTGAAGATACATATGTAGTAGGCGATGCGTACATTGTACCTAGCTATGAAATTGACGTTAGCTATGAATACGTAGGCGATTGGGATTCGCTAATATATTTTGTACTAACAGATATTTATAATAACGAATATTATACGGAATCAGTTATTTATTATGATTAATAATATTTAACGTATAAATAGTGATTTAACGCATAAAAAACGGGTGTGGCTTGCATTTAGCCACACCCGTTTTTTATGTAGAGAAGTTTGTTTATAAGTATTTAATTTACAATTAAAATTTTTAGTCAATATTTAATTTGGTCTTTTCTTGTAATATGACTAAATTGAACATTGACTTTTTTATGTTTGCATAGTAGTATATAATTAAGTCAAAATATCTATAAATGACTAAATTGAAAAGGTAAATGCAAATATGAGAGATTATAATTATGAAAATAACTGTGATAAGCTTATCACGCCTGAAATAGTATCACTGCTTACGCAGATACACGAGTTTAAAGGCCAGCAAAATTTATTTATTGAACAAAAAGCTGAAACATTAACTACACTTTTAGAAATTGCTAAAATTCAAAGTACAGAGGCATCTAACAAACTTGAAGGCATATATACTTCTGACGAACGATTAAAACTGATTGCAATGGATAAAACAACACCGAAATCACGAGATGAGCAAGAAATTGCAGGGTATAGGGATGTGCTTGCAATAATCCACGATAATCACGATTATATACCAGTTAAACCAAGCATGATTTTACAACTGCACAGAGATTTGTATAAATATAGCGGTTTAAGTTTTGGTGGTAGCTATAAAGATACAGATAATGTAATTGCTGAAGAGCTTTCCGACGGAACTAAAAGAATGAGGTTTAAACCTGTTCACTCGTGGGAAACATCACAAGCGATTGATGAACTTTGCAAAAAATACAACGAAATAATTGGAAAGAAAATTGCAAACCCTTTGCTGATAATGCCAATGTTTATACTTGATTTTCTGTGTATACATCCATTTAACGATGGTAATGGTAGAATGAGCCGACTTTTAACTTTGCTTTTGCTGTATCGTGCAAATTTCATTGTTGGTAAATATATTAGTATAGAAAAAATTATCGAACAAAGTAAAGAAACTTACTACGAAGCACTTGAAACAAGCTCAAAAAACTGGCACGAAAATAAAAATGATTATGCACCCTTTGTAAGGTATATGTTAGGTGTAATTGTAGCCGCTTATCGTGATTTTGAAAACCGAGTTGATGTTATGATAACAAAAGGTTTTTCAAAACCAGAGCGAATTGCAGAGGTTATAAAACAAACTTTAGGGCAAATTACAAAAAAAGAAATTTTGGAAAAATGCCCAGATATAAGCGATACAACCGTACAACGCACATTAAACGACCTTGTTAAAACCGATAGAATTATAAAAATCGGTGGTGGACGTTACACAAAATATATTTGGAATAGAGAAATGGAGGATTAAAAAATGATAACAGGTGAATTAAAAAATAAAATAGATGGGCTTTGGGATATTTTTGCGGCTGGTGGGCTTGTTAATCCGCTTGATGTAATTGAGCAAATAACATATTTAATGTTTATACACGACCTTGACAAAACCGATAATATCAAAGCTAAGGAAAGCGCAATGTTAGGCTTGCCTTTTAAAAGCATTTTTACCGAAGAAGTGCAAATTGGTGAGCGTAAAATTGATGGCGAGCAGTTAAAATGGTCGGTTTTCCATGATTTTGCGGCGGCGCAAATGTACGCAACAATGCAAGAGTGGGTTTTCCCCTTTATTAAAAACCTACATGGCGAAAAAGAAAGCACATATTCCAAATATATGGACGATGCTATTTTTAAAATACCAACACCGCTTTTACTTTCAAAAATAGTTGCCGAACTAGACGAAATATATAATCAAATGGAAAAAATGCACGACACTGATATTAATGGTGATGTGTATGAATATTTGCTTTCGAAAATTGCAAGCGCTGGCCTTAACGGACAGTTTAGAACACCACGCCACATTATTAAAATGATGGTGGAGTTAATGGACCCTAAAGCTACGGATATAATTTGCGACCCAGCTTGTGGCACAAGTGGCTTTTTGGTGGCAAGTGGTGAATATTTAAAAGAAAATAAAAAAGAGGAAGTTTTTTTTAACGCCACAAATAAAACGCATTACATGAACAGCATGTTCCATGGTTTTGATATGGATAGAACTATGCTGCGCATAGGCGCTATGAACATGATGACACATGGCGTGGATAACCCTTTTATCGAGTATAGGGACAGCCTTTCCGACCAAAACCCAGATAAAGAAAAATACAGCCTAATTTTAGCAAACCCACCTTTTAAAGGTAGCCTTGATAGTGATACAGTTTCAGCCGATTTATTAAAAGTTTGCAAAACAAAAAAGACAGAACTTTTGTTTTTGGCTTTAATGTTGCGCATGCTAAAAGTTGGCGGTAGGTGTGCTGTTATAGTGCCAGACGGCGTATTGTTTGGCTCATCAAAAGCGCATAAAGATATACGTACAGAGATAGTTAATAACCATAGGTTAGAGGCTGTTATTTCCATGCCTAGCGGTGTGTTTAAACCTTATGCTGGTGTGTCAACTGGTATTTTAATTTTTACAAAAACAAACCATGGTGGCACAGATAAAGTTTGGTTTTATGACATGACAGCGGACGGTTTTTCGCTAGATGATAAACGCAATATTGTGGCAGAAAATGATATAGCGGATATTATAGCAAGGTTTAAAAATTTAGAGGGTGAACAAGGCAGAGAACGCACAGAAAAATCATTTTTTGTAAATAAAGATGAAATTGTTGAAAATGGCTATGATTTATCTATTAATAAATATAAAAAGACTATTTATGTGGCGGAAACATACCCACCAACAAGTGAGATAATAGCAGAGATTAAAGCGCTTGAAGATGAGATTTTAAAGGGGATAGAGGAATTGGGTGCGGTTTATGAGTAAATGGAAAATGGTGAAGTTGGGGGAAGTGTGCACTTTAAATATGGGACAATCTCCAGATTCGTCGAGCTATAATGATGTTGAAGATGGATTGCCATTTTATCAGGGTAATGCAGATTTTGGAGTAATTAACCCTATTACAAGATACTGGTGTAATAACCCTACAAAAATTGCAATAAGTGGGGATATATTGTTTTCGGTAAGAGCACCTATTGGCGCATTAAACGTGGCAGTCGAAAAATGTTGCATAGGAAGAGGATTAGCAGCGATAACGGCGAATGATGATTTTTGCTTAACAAATTATATTAAATATATTCTATTAAGCAAAAGAGAATATATTATTAATCAAGGTACAGGTAGCACATTTAAAGCAATAAATAAATCTATATTATTTGATTTGGAAATTCCGCTCCCACCTCTTGATGAACAGAAAAAAATAGCTGATGAACTTGATAAAATTACAAGTTTAATTGAAAAACGAAAAAAACAAATAGAAAAACTAGATTTACTAGTAAAAGCAAAATTTATTGAAATATTCGGCGACCCAGTAACAAACGAAATGGAGTGGGAAGTGAAAACATTAAAAGAAACGACAAAAATATCAACAGGAAACACACCTCCAAGAAATGATAAATCAAATTATGGTGATTTTGTCGAATGGATTAAAACGGATAACATTACTGACCATCTATATGTGTCAAGTGCTTTAGAATATTTATCAGAAAAAGGCGCTCAAAAAGGACGATTAGTTGATGAGAATAATATTTTAATGGCTTGTATAGCTGGAAGTATTAAGAGTATTGGAAGAGTAGCATTAACTAATAGAAAAGTTGCATTCAATCAACAAATAAATGCAGTGATGCCTTTACGTTATAATGTTTTGTTTTTATATATCTTATTTAAAGAAAATCAAAGTTATATACAGAGTACAATTAATATGAGTTTAAAAGGGATATTGTCAAAAGGCAAAATGGAAACATTAGAATTTGTAGTTCCGCCTATTGACCTCCAAAACCAATTCGCCGATTATGTTAAAACCGTTGAGAAAACAAAACAAGGTATGCAAAAAGGTCTTGATGAATTAGAGCTACTTTACAAAGAGCGTATGCAAAATTATTTTGAATAATTTTAATAAAACACAGCATGTTGTGTTTTATCACTGTACAAGTTTACTCTTTAGTGATATTATTTATATGTAAAATAAAAATAAGAAAGGTTGTTAACATGGACGTTATCGAAACAATGCAAAAAGAAGAACAAGATTATAAAGAAGCAATAAAAAAAGCAATCGATTTTAAAGATAGTTTTGATAAACTGTCACCACAAAATAAAGAACGACTTTTAAAGGAGTTATCACATGGCGCTGTCACTATACAAATGATTGATGAAATTATCAGAATGTTTAAAGGTGGTGGGATTTAATGAACGTAACTTTTATGATAGGTAATGGTTTTGATTTAAATTTAGGGCTTAAAACACAGTATAAAGATTTTATTAAATGGTATGTTGAAACAGCTTCAGAAAATTATGTTATCGAAAAGTTTAAAAAAGATATAATTGAAAATTTAAACACGTGGGCAGACGCAGAGATGGCATTTGGGAAATATACTGGAAATTTCTATGTTGAAGAAGTTGAAGATTTTTGCGATTGCCACCAAGATTTTATTATGAAATTAGTTGATTACTTAAAAAGAGAAGAATTAAAATTTACAAATAATATTTGGGAAGATGATATTGATTTATTTGGAAGTTGTCTGATGCAAATTAGTGAAAATTTAAATCAGGAACAAAAACACTTAATAGGAGATGATCTGAATATTAATGTAGAAACATTGAATTTTAACTTTTTTACATTCAATTACACACAGTGCTTAAAACATATATTATCTGAATTAGGAGAAGAGTTTTATCCGCGTGGCTATGTAAGACACTGTAGGATAAGTAATATTGTTGAGGCTCATGGGAGTATAAGCGAAGAAAATATAGTGTTCGGTCTAAATGACAAATCACAAATTAGCAATTTAGAGTTATTCACTCACTCGGATGATGTAGTTTTTCTTGAGCAGATATTGAAGCCACAAATAAACGAATTTACACATAGAGATGTTTATAAAGTTTTTGAAAGACAGTTGGAGACCACTGATTTTGTTTATGTGTTTGGTATGTCACTGGGGGAAAGTGATAAAATATGGTGGGAAATGATATGTAACTGGCTACATAAAAAAGTGACAGCATTTGTGAATATATATCAAATGGATGTTCCAAGTTATGGGTTTGCAATGCACAATTTTAGGCGTGCAGAAAAAGAAATAAGAGAGAAATTAATTTCTTACTCTTACTTGTCAAGTTCTCAAAAAACTGAAATATCAAAACGGATTTATTTAAAAAGCGGAAATGTATTTCCGAAGATGTCTATGATGGATAGAACTTTCGAAATGGTTTAAATTTAATTAATACGATAGGGAGAGCTTTCATATGAACTCAAAAATTACAGAAAAGCAAGATTGTGACAAAATTCAAGAAATAAAGGCAGAAAGAGCAAAAAGCATGTCTGATATAGCTGATTTACTAATTGATGAAAATTTAGAAGCGTTTAAGTCTTTGGCTAATGATACCGCTAATAACACAAACATATAAACTCCAAAAAGGAAAGTGTGATAATTATGTCTAACTTCAATTTCCTGACCACTGACCCACAGTTTAGCACTTTTTCATCTGTCGCTGTTACCGCTGAAAAACTACTACATATTGATATTGAAAGTGCTGCTATAAATTGCCGACGTGCTATGGAATTTGCTGTCAAATGGATGTATTCCGTTGACGGTAGCCTTGTTATGCCTTACGATAACAGCATTTACTCGCTAATGAGCACGGAAGAATTTAGGGATATGGTGGATAGTGCGGATATGCTCAAACGTATGCATTTAATACGCACTGTTGGCAATAATGCTGCACACGATACTAAAAAAGTTAAGTTTGATGAAGTTGCCCTTTGCCTTGAAAATCTTTTTGTTTTTATGGATTTTGTGGCGTGTTGTTATAGCAATAACTACACTGAAATTAAATATAATAAAGCCTTGCTACAAGGTGCAAGCGAAAATGCCGAAAATGCCGAAACTAGCGAGCAAGCACCACAAATTAGCGAGATAGATTTTAATAAATTACTAGAAGAAAATCAAAACCTAAAAGCCGAGCTAACCGCAAGGCGTGAAGAACAAGCTAAAACATACGTGCCAAAACCGCTAGATTTAACAGAGTACCAAACACGCAAAATTTACATTGACACAGCCATTGCTGATGCTAACTGGCAAGAGGGTAAAAACTGGCTTAATGAGGTGCGTGTTGAGGGTATGCCAAATAATAAGGAAGAAGGTTTTTGCGATTACGTGCTTTATGATGATAGGCATGTTCCGCTTGCTGTGGTTGAGGCAAAACGCACTTGTGTTGATATTGCAAAAGGTAGGCAACAGGCAAAATTATATGCCGATTGTTTGCAAAAACAATATGGGCGCAGGCCAGCTATATTTTTAACCAATGGTTTTGATTTTTCAATTGACGACGGCCAGTACCAAGAGCGCAAAGTTGCGAGCGTTTACTCTAAACGAGATTTAGAAAAAATGTTTAACCTACGCAAAAGGCGTATGAGCTTAAAAAATATAAATGTAAACAAAGATATTGCAGGCCGTTACTACCAAGAGGGTGCAATTAAAGCTGTGTGCCATAGTTTTGATGAAAAAAACCGCCGAAAGGCTTTGCTTGTAATGGCAACTGGTAGCGGTAAAACACGCACAGTTATAGCACTTTGTGATGTTTTGTTGCAAAGAGGTTTTGTAAAAAACATTTTGTTTTTAGCTGATAGAACCTCGCTAGTAACACAGGCAAAGCGTAGCTTTGTTAATATGCTACCTGATTTAGCTGTTTCGAATTTGTGCGAGGATAAAGAAAACTACAATGCAAACTGTATTTTTTCAACTTATCAAACAATGATAAATTTAATTGATAGCATTAAGGACGAAAACGGCAAACTTTTTACTATTGGGCATTTTGATTTAGTAATTTGCGATGAAGCTCACCGCTCAATTTATAATAAATATCGTGATATTTTTACTTATTTTGATGCGCCTTTAGTTGGTTTAACAGCCACACCTAAAGATGAAATTGATAAAAATACTTATGATATATTTGAGCTACAAAACGGCAACCCAACCTATGGTTACGAGCTTTCGCAAGCTGTTAAAGATGGCTATTTAGTGGATTTTTTATCAGTTGAAACAACACTTAAGTTTTTGCAACAGGGCATAACTTATGATGAACTTTCAGAGGAAGAAAAAGAAGCTTATGAAAAAACCTTTGAAGATGAAAACGGCGAATTACCTGAAAAAATTTCTTCCTCGGCACTTAATAAATGGATTTTTAACGAAGATACCATTAAACAAGTTTTGCATGTTTTAATGTCGGAGGGGATACACATTGATTATGGTAATAAAATTGGCAAAACCATAATTTTTGCAAAAAACCACGACCACGCTGAAAAAATATTTGAAGTGTTTAATAAAAACTATCCACATTTAAAAGGCTATGCAAAAGTTATTGATAATTACATGACTTATGCGCAAAGTGCAATTGATGAATTTTCAGAGCCGAATAAGTTGCCACAAATAGCAATTTCGGTTGATATGCTTGATACTGGTATTGATGTGCCAGAGGTTATAAACTTAGTTTTCTTTAAAAAAGTTATGAGCAAGGCTAAGTTTTGGCAGATGATAGGGCGTGGAACAAGGCTTTGCCCAGCACTTTTAGATGGCGAGGATAAAAACAAATTTTATATATTTGATTTTTGCGGTAATTTTGAGTTTTTCCGCATGAACAAAGGCAAGGCGAGCGCAAACCAAATAGCGTTACAAGGCGCACTATTTGATTTAAAAGCACAAATAGCATTTAAATTGCAAGATATAGCATACCAAACAGATGATTTAATAGCGTTTAGAGAAAGCCTAGTAAAAGATATTAAAAATAAGGTTTCAGAACTTGATAAAGACCATTTTGCGGTTAAACAACACCTTAGGTATGTGGAATTATACAGCAAAGCACAAAAGTTAAACACACTAACTTTTGAAGATACTTTACTAATGAAAGAGCACATTGTGCCACTTGTAACACCAGATGCAGACGAGGCCACTGCGCTACGTTTTGATGCGCTTATGTATGGTATAGAGCTTGCATACCTTATAGGGAAAACATATGGCAAAGCACGTAGTGATTTATTTAAAAAAGTAACAGCCGTTGCAAGCGTGGCAAATATACCTGAAATAAAAGCACAAACAGAGCTAATAAACCAAATTTTGCATACTGATTATATAGAGCGTAGCGGTATAAACGAGTTTGAAAATATTAGGCTTAATTTGCGTTATTTGATGAAATACATACCTAAAACTGTGCTTAAATATGATACTAATTTTACAGATGATATTTTATCAATTGAGTGGAAAGAATCAAACCTTGAAAACGATGATTTGAAAAATTACCGTGCACGAGCAGAATTTTATATTAAAGAGCACGAAAACGAAGCTGTAATAGCAAAATTAAAATCTAACATACCACTAACTAAAGCGGATTTAACCGAACTTGAAAAAATACTGTGGGGTGAAGTTGGCACAAAAGAAGATTACACAGCCGAAATAGGCGATAAACCCCTAGGCGAGTTTGTGCGTGAAATTGTGGGCATGGATATGAACGCCGCAAAAGAGGCATTTGCCGAATATTTAAACAGCGCAAGCCTTGATAGTAGGCAGATTTATTTTGTTAACCAAATAATTGAATATATAGTGCACAACGGCATGATGAAAGATTTATCAGTGTTGCAACAATCGCCTTTTACAGATAAAGGCAGTGTTGTTGATGTGTTTACAGATATATCTTTATGGCTAGGTATAAAAGAGGTTATTGATAATATAAATGCAAATGTTGCAGCGTAGTATAGGCTTTAACAGTTTGTTTGCATTAAAATAATTGCATAAAAAACTAAAAAACCGTGTATCTGTGCGTTAAATTACGCTCAGATACACGGTTTATTTATTCCACATCTAAAACAGTTAAAACACCGTTTTCTACCTTGAATTTTATTTCAAAATCAGCAAATTTAAAGCCGTAAATGCGTGTTGGGTCATCTTGATACGAGGGGCGAGGGTCTTGCATTAGCACTGCTTTTAATGCGCTTTGGTGTTCGGCTGGTATTTTTTCAGCTAGGTTTTGCGGTAGGTTTACTTCAACTGTGCGGGCTGTTACTTGCCCTGTAAAACCGCAGCTTGCTTGTGGGTGGCTATCGGCATAGGCAATATATGGTTTTATGTCGTAAATTGGTGTGCCGTCCATTAAATCCACGCCAGCAACATGTATAACAGTGCCATCGTTTTTGGTTTTTTCGGTGCTGATAAACTCAACCGAGGAAAGCCCAAGCGAGTTTGGCCTAAAGGGGGAGCGTGTTGCAAAAACACCTACACGTGTGTTACCGCCAAGGCGTGGTGGGCGCACAGTTGGCGACCATTCGGTTTGTTTTGCGTCTGAAAACCCCCAAATTAACCATAGGTGGCTAAACTCAGCTATGCCACGCAAGGCATCTTCGTTTTGGTATTTTGCAGTAAAAACTATTGTGCCTAAAGCCTCTTTTACAAGCCCACTTTGTTTTGGTATGCCAAATTTTGTGTTAAAGGCAGTTTTTATATATGCAATTGGCTCTATAATTTGTTGTGCGTTATCGTTTTTCATTTTTTCTAATCCCATGTTTCGGTGTTATCAGCGCTATTGGTTGTTTGTGTAGTGGTGTTTTCATCGTTTGCAGTGGAAACTGGTATAAATTCGCTCGCAAAGCCTTTTTTACCTCGATTTTTAACGTAAAAATAACCAATTATACTAAATATAACAGCACCTATAAAGTTAACTATCATATCTTTCATTGTATCGTATAAACCTATGTCGAGATAACCGCCAAGCCCTAGTGGTTGCCCATTAATAATAACTTCTTCAATGTCATTTATTTGCACTGGTATTTGTGAGCCAGTTGGGTCTAGCTCAACAGAGGCTATGTTGTAAACAATGGTATCTTTTTGCATATCAAGCTGGAAAAAAACATCCATGCCAAATTCAAAAAATTCCCACAGCACGCCTACCGTCATCGAAAAACAAAAAGCTACAATTGCTAAAAAGAAAGGGCTTAATTTTAAGCGTACTTTACTGTTGCGGTTTAGTATATCAACAAGTGCAAAACCTATTGCAGCGCACAAAAAGCCGTTTAATGTGTGTAGCATGGTATCCCACCACGGAATTTTAGTGTAGTAGGATTGTATTTCGCCTAGTATCTGAGCGGCAAAAACAAACAGTAAAATTATTTTTTCAAGCACAGAGGGAAAGTTTATTTGTAATTTTTTTTCCAAAAAACTAGGCACTAAAAATAACACCAATGTTAATATGCATAAAAACATGGATTCATAATTGCGCTGAAAGGCGGAAAAAACAGTAGCAACTAAAACTAAAAAACGCAAAACAAAATAAACAAAAAATGTGCCGTTTTTCTTTTGGCGCATTTGGTCTTCAAGTGTTTTTGTGTATTGAGATACACGTCGAAATAAAGGTTTTTTGTTTTTCATGGTTAGCTCCGTTCTTTGGGCGTGTTAATAAAATTAGCAAACTGATTTTAATATATTGTAACTAAAGGTTCATGTTTTAATAATATATGATTTTTTAAAGTAATACAAGGCTATTAACTAAATGTTACATATTATTTGCAATTTTTTGATTATTTATAATAATGTCAAAGTTTGTTCTTATATAATTGCTAAAATGAAATATATTGATTAAATATAAAAATAAAAAAGTTATATTTGTGTGAAAATATCGTTGAAACGTAAATAACACCTTTGGTCACTATTGACAAATTTATGTATGTGTTGTATGATTAAGTTGGTATAGTTTATGTTGTAGCGGATATATTAAGCTATATATATAAAAGGATGAATGGCAAGTTTGTTTTGCCAAAGAAACGGAGCATAAAATGATACGAATTACTGCAGATACCTCCACCTTATATTCACCTACACAGGCAAAAGAGGCAGGCTTTGAAGTTGCAGCTTTAACTGTTAACATTGCAGGCAGAACTTATAAGGAACTTGAAGAAATTGAAGGCGAGGCCTTTATTGAAATTATTAACCAAGGTAATATGCCTATTAGTAGCCAGCCAGCTATTGGCGATGTGTTAGATATATATAATAGCGATATAAACTCAGATGTTATACACATAACTTTAGCAGATGGACTTTCAGGTTCGTATCAAACAGCTCAAGCCGCTAAAAAAATGGCTGAAAACCCAAACAGAATAACTGTTATTAATAGCCGTACACTATGTGGCCCACACCGCTATTTGGTTGAAAATGCCTTGGCTATGGTTAAAAAAGGCCTTACAACACAAGCGATTATTCGCCACACTGAGGAGCTTATGAAACAAACTAAAAGCTTTTTAGTACCACAGGATTTTGCATACTTGCGCCGTGGCGGTAGGCTTTCGCCACTAGTTTCATATGTGGGGCAAGCTATACGTTTTTGCCCTGTGCTAACCCCAACAGAGGATGGCAAGCAGTTGACAATTGCAGGTGTAAAACGCAACTTTGCAGGCGCACTTGAAACAATGGCAAAAAGTTTTGAAGCCTTACACGTTGGCGAAAATCATCGTATTTACATTTCTCATGCACAAAATTTAAAAAATGCTCAACAAGCTTTAGAGTTAATGAAAAATCGTTTCCCTAAAACAAAAATTGACCTTGTAAAGCTTAGCCCAGCATTTATAACACAAGGTGGCCCTGGCTGTGTTGCAGTGCAGTGCATACACCTATAAAAAGTTTATTTTGCTGTTGTGGATTATATAATTTACAACAGCTTTTTTGCGGAAGTTAAACAAGGAGTGTTTATGTCAAAACACATATTAACAAATTATCACACACACACAACACGTTGCCATCATGCTACTGGCACCGATGCCGAATATGTTGAAAATGCTATAAAACTAGGATATGACGT
>CAYJJL010000007.1:0-1644 GCA_964370455.1 uncultured Faecalibacterium sp. | reverse complement strand
TCACTTAGGCTATGATGAATATCCTATGCGTATGAACCCAGAAGATATGGAGGGTTATGTCACAAGTATACACAATTTGCAAAAAAAATATGCAAATGATATTAAGTTATATATAGGCCTAGAGGTCGAATATTTTCCACAGCAGGAAAGCTATTTAAAAGGGTTAATTAAGGATTGGGAGCTTGATTATATGGTTTTTGGCAACCATTATAATTTTATTGAAAACGATAATTTTTATTATGGTAGCGCCACAAAACCTGAGCAATTGCGCTCATACACAAAAAGTGCAGTTTTAGGTATGCAAAGTGGCTTGTTTGATATATTTGCACACCCAGATGTTCATTTTAGCTCGTATCAAGTGTTTGATAAATATTGTGAGGAAAGTGCACATGATATTTGTAAACAAGCAGCTGAAAGTGGCATGGTTTTGGAGTATAACTTGCTTGGGCGTGAGCGCCGTTTAAGAGGGCGTGTTTTGGGGATAGGTTACACTACGGATGAATTTTGGCGCATAGCCGCGCAGTATCCTATAAAATGCATAATAGGCTGTGATGCACATAGCCCAAAGGAACTAGAACGCATAGATGAAATTAAACAAGTGCGCAGTTTTTTAGAGGGGCTTAATATAAATGTTATTGAAGCATTGCCACATCTTTCGGTATAATACTGTTTCGCTTACACAAATTGCAGTTTACTAAAAAAACAAATTTGATGGTAGTGGTTAGGGTGTAACGTTTCACTTTTTGGGGTGTTATTTTGTAAAAAAGCATGATTTTTATAAAAATTTTAAGCTATTTTTCAAAAAGCTGTACTTTTAAAAAAGGTTATATTATAATTTTAAAATACGAATAAATAAACCACCTTTTTTATAGAGAGCATATTATTATCTCTTATCAAGCTGGTATGGCCGCTTTTAACTTAGAAATGCCTCATTTAGTGCCTCGTACAGATTTTTCAGCCGAAAGCCACTGGGAGCTAGTTAAAGCTGTTACTGGTATTTCCGTAACACCTGAAAGCCCCTTGGAGGCTCGCCAAATTGCATCAAGCGCTTTTCGCAATGCTTGGGATTACGGCTTTAAATGGAACGTTCACACACATTCAAACGATTTAGACAAATGCCGCACAAAAATGGGGCATGCTAACTATGCCGCTGGTAATGTGGATTTTAACGAAGAAGTTTCGTGCCCTTTTGAGGACCCAGAAGATGCATTTGATTTTATGCCTATGGAAGTTTATGGCAAGCTTAACCATGCTGATCTTGTGCGTAGCTATAATGAAAATTATAAAATGAAAGTTGCGGAAAACCCTGATATGGTTAACACTACTGGCATTTATATAACACTTGTTTCTGGTTTGATTGAAATTTTTGGCTGGGATATTATGCTAACAGCTTTAGGCATTGATGCTAAAGCTTTTGGCGAAGTTGCAAACCGCTATGCACAGTGGATTAGCCAGCACTGCCGTGCACTTGCTGATTGTGATGCACCTATTATAAAAATACACGATGATATGGTTTGGACAGCAGGCGCATTTACAAACCCAGCTTGGTACAGAGAATTTATATTTCCTAACTATAAAAAAATGTTTGCCCCTATTATAGAGGCAGGCAAAAAAATAATATTTACATGCGATGGCGATTATACA
>CAYJJL010000006.1:0-22725 GCA_964370455.1 uncultured Faecalibacterium sp. | reverse complement strand
GCACTACAAAATATATTACTAAAAATAAAAATTCGCCATCTGTATGGTGGTTGCTAAAACCTAATACGCTTGAAACAACAACACCTATTATACCAATAATACCATAAACTGCATTGTTAAAGCGTTTTGGCATAAACAAAGTTGCCACTGCTAAAACACCTGTTAAGGCAAAAAACACATATTGGTTTATCATGCCAAAAAACACATAAGTGGAAAGTAAGGATATATACGTGCCACCTATGCCACTGGCTATTAACGCTGTGCCAAGCACGCTTGTTTTCTTTTTGTTTGCAAAAAAGCCTATACCTGCTAAGCCAAAGCTAAATGCAAACATTAACGCAACTTTTAAAATATCTGGTAATTGGTCGTAAACCAAAACAGCTAAACTAGCAAGGCCAGCAAATATTAAAAGTGCCGCTGCTACTGAAACAACATTTTTAACGATTGTTGCTTCAAAGTTACCGCTTGGTTTAGGTGTTACTTGCGCATGCCTAGGCGGTGCATAATTTGGCGCTGTGTTTGGTGGTGCTTGTGGTGGTGTATAACTAGCGTTAAAACTATTTTGCTGTGTAGGTGCGTTTATATCAGCTTGCATACTTGCCGTAGCTGGCGGTGTATATTGCGCCCCAACAGGTGGTGTGCCATATAGCTGGCCATAATCCATAGTTGGTTTACCAGTTTTTTGCGCTGTGTGCACTGGTGGGTGTGGCGCAACTGGTTGCCCTTGTGGCATTGGTGGGCGTGGCGCAATTGGTGGTGCTGTCGGTGTAGCCGATGCATTTGGCACGGTAAAATAATTTTCGTTTTGTATATTAATTTGCGAGCCTTGCCCCTGTGCATTTTGCGCTGTGTGCACAGTTTGCACGGCAGCTTGTGTGCTATGGCTTTGCAAAGTTTCATTTTCCACGTTAGTGTTAATATTTTTGCTTTGCGCTTGTTGCACGTTATCACTTTTTTTGCCATATTTGTGCTCCATTAGCATGGCAACCATTTCATTATCTCGCATGGTTTTGGCATCTGTGCTTGGCGCAAAAGGTGTTTTTACTGTGTTTTTTTCTATATTTTGCAAGCGTGTTTCAATAGAGTTTAAACGTTTGTTGAGCTTTGCAAATTCTTCAAGCAAAATTTTTTGCTCGCTATTATTTTCCATCATTGGCACCTCTTTTCTGTAATAATTAATTACTATATAGCCTTTAGGCAACATCTAAAAACTATAACATGATTAGTGTGCTTTGATTTTTTTGCTAATCTAAATAAAAAACGTAGTTAATATTTGATGTATTAACGAGGCTTTTTATGACGAGTAGCGAAAAAAGCAAAGTGCAATAAGCGTGTTAAGCTGTAAAGCGTTAGTTTTTAGAGGTTGCCTTTATTATAACCCATTATACTAATTTAGTAAAGTTTTCGTATATGACAAATCTCGCTATGCTATTTAATCATTAAACAGCATAGCGAGATTTTATTTATAGTTCTTGTGATAAGTCGTACTCAGCTATATATTTTAGCTGTGTATTTTGCGTTTTTAGTGTTTTTTCCTGTGCGTTCCAAACTGGTGTATTAGCTTTTATGCGCTTTGCAAAATCTGCAAGGTTAGTTTCGCTTTGTATATCAGAGCAAGTGCAAACATAGGCTACATCTTGGCTGTAGCAACGATACTCACACTCTTGCAAAACATCATTATGTGCAACAAGTTCACCAGAGCACCAAAGTGCAACAAGGCCATCTTTATAGCGACCAAACAAATAATTGCTTTCAACAATAATTTCATCAAACTTAAATGTTGGCCAAAATACATGTGTAAATTTAGTTTGTATATTATCTGCTATGCTATAAATTGAAAGTAGCTCATTTTTATTTTGCAACACAGCTGGTAAACTTAGGTTGCCATACCAATAACCTGGGCGCATTTCGTCGCAATCGACGTGGCTACCTGGGTTTGTTGTAAAAACTACACATTCCTTGCTTAAAGCAGCATACCATAAATGTTGCTGATACCCATACGCACCAGCACGGAAGTATGACGTACCGTGGAAACGTTCGTTTAAGCTTTTTACGTAAGCATTTGTGCTTTTATCTGGGTTTTCGGTAAAGCATAGGTTTTCCCACTTTGGTAAATCTCCTGCACTGCGTGGGGATTGTGAGCTAGTTAGCATATAATTAGCTGTTTTTTTAACATGTATGCGTGTATATGCAGAGGTGTAGTTTTCGTCATAATCCTTAGCGGCAATTTCAGCCAAATTATTAGGGAAAACATATTTAGTTGTAAGGAAAAGCGCAAACCACATGGATTCCTTACCAGAGTAAGGGTAGTGCGCAAACATTAAGTTAAGCAAACTTTGTGCTGATTGCATATGTGGGATAAAAACATCCCTATAAACACGGCCTTGTGGGCTAATTATGCTTTCATCAAAAATATGTTTTGCAAATTGGCGCAAAATTAAATCCATTATTTTGCTTGCACGCTCACCTAAGCTAGCTGGTGCAAAATCAACAAGATTCAAAAGTGCAGCAATTGTAACTAGCATGTATGTAGCACTATTAAACTCCTCAAGGCCTTCTTCCTCAACGCTATCAAGCCATGCTTCACAACGTGCATAGCCTATTGCGGCTTGCTCGCTACCAAGGCGGTTTGAACGTGTAAATAGCTCATCTTTATAAAGTTCGCCAGCCATAGCCATTGAAGAATAGAACATTAGTGCGTGGTTTTCGCTCCAAAAACACATGCCATCGCTGCCTTTTTCATCCATCCAATAGCGGAAGTTTAAAAAAACCTCTTTCATACGTGCCTTAACAGCATCGGATAAAGGATATAGTTTTTGCATACGCAAAAGTGCCACAAACATAAAATCTGAGCAATCAATGCGTTTTTCTATCAAATCAAAATCACCCATTAGGTATTCGTCATCTTTAGGTGTTTGCATATCGTAATACAGCCTAGCCAAAACATTAAACGAGCTAACATGGTTACCAGGGCCGTGCATTACATATGGTGCACTCGCTATATCTTTACAAATATTTTCTAGCGAATTTTCTTGCTGAGCAGGGTAGTAATGCGGTTTTGTATTACAAAGTAGCTC
The DNA here is from genome assembly GCA_964370455.1 of uncultured Faecalibacterium sp. Lineage (GTDB taxonomy): Bacteria > Bacillota > Clostridia > Oscillospirales > Ruminococcaceae > Faecalibacterium. The sequence continues at coordinate 19,648 of CAYJJL010000006.1, read as the reverse complement.
AAAAGCACGTGTGTAGCTATCGGCGCCATCGCTAACAGTAACATCAAATTTTTGGATTTTATCGCCAAGGTCTAGTTTATCGCCTTCAAAAGCGAAAGTTTGTTCAGCTGTTTTAATAGTGCATTTATGTTTGCATGCATTTTGTGTATAAAGCACACTTCCCTTACAATAAAGGCTTTGCAACCAGTTTGTGGCCTCAGTTGCAAAAATTGTGCGTGCATCTTTTTCAAGCGCCACTTTTACATTGTTACCATTTAAAATTTGTATGCCCATAATGTTGCGTGTATCACGCACACCTAGGTTTACACAGCGCACATAAAGCCAGTTATCTCCTGCTTTTAATGGCATTTTAAATTTAATTTGGCGTATTGGCTTATAAACAGGCACTTGATTTTCGGCTACAAGTTCACCGTTAAGCCAAACTTCAGCTGTTTCGTATGTCCAAAGTATTGCATCAACTGTTTGTTCCGTTTCGCTTGTGATGTAGCATTGAACATCCGTTTCAATTTTAGAAAGCAAGCTATAAAAACGGCTGTAATCAATAAAAGTATTACCGTGATTATAATAATAGTGCCATGCATTGCCCAAAGCACTAGCATTGCCAAAAACAGCTTTTTCGGCAGGTGGTGTTTTTGTTGGGTTATACATCAAAGTGCGCAAAGTTTGCTCGTATTCGATTTGGTCACCAAACTCTTTGTTAAAATCTGGTGCGGTAAAAAGCACATCATTTTTGCCTGTAGTTAGCCAGTTTTGTATAAAACCTTCTTTACTTAAAGGATAAGTAATCATGTTAAACTCCTTAGTCTATTATAATTATAATTTTTATATACAGTGGTTTCACACTGTTATTTTATTTTACTTTGTAGCTTTAACCATTCTTTAGGTAAATAACCTGTAGATTTTTTAAAAATCTCTGAAAAATATTTGGCGTCTTGGTAGCCAACTTCTTGCGCTATTTGGTAAATTTTATAATGCCCTGTTAATAACAATTCCTTTGCGTGTTTTAAGCGTACCTCTGTTAAATATGCATTAAAATTTATACCAACAACCTCTTTAAAACATGTTGAAATATATGATTGGCTCAAATATAAATGTTCTGCAATTTCTTTTAAAGTTATGCTTTGTTTGTAATTTTGTTCTACATATTGTTCTATTTTATGCATTTCTGTTTCTATAGAACCAGTTGATTCGACGGTGTTATTTTCGCTTTTGAATGTAGTAATCATCGCTGTTAAATAACTTTGCAAATCTTCAAAAAAGGCAAAGTTCATCATTTGTGCTGAGGCTTGCACAATGGGGAACTCCATGTTATTTTCTTTGTAAATATCGCTCAAAATTTTGCATAGTTTTGCTATATGCGGTGTTTTTGCGCTATTTTCGTTGTTTGCTATATGTGCACATAGTTGCTGTATAGTTTGCACAGCGCTATTTGTATCACCTAGGCTTAAACCTCTTGATAAATTTAACGCAAATTCAGTGGGATATTCTGGCACTTCCTCACAAGTAGCACATTCGCTTTCAAGTAAAATTTGCCCACCTTTTAAGCGAAAATGTGTTTTTAGGATATATGTGCAGTTTTCAAACGCATTTTTAACCGCCATTTTACCAGTGTAACGTTCGGAGATAATTGCGCTAACATCTCGTTTAAAATATTTAAAAAATGTTTGCTGTACTTCTTGCGTTAACTCATAAAGGCTATATTGTGCTTTTATTTCACGCATGTTTTGCTTTGGGCTACACAGCAAAACGAGTTTATTGTTTTCTACAGAAAATAAATCAGCATAAAACTCTTGTTCAAAAATCTCTTGTGTTATATTGTTTAAAGCGTACTTTATAAGCTGTAAATCATGCAATTTTTCATTTTTAGGCTCAATTAAATTTTCTTCAATATAAAATAAAATCAAGTAACAATTTAATGTATCAACAGCAATTTTAACTTGTGTGTTGTGTATGGATTTTGCATTTGTTTCAACATTTTGCGAGATAAGCGTGTTGAAATATTGGTTTTTTTCCGCAATTTGCATGCGGTGCTCGTGCAAGCGCATTTTTTCAAGCGATTGGTTTTGTAACTGAGTTTTTTGTAAATCCTTAATAATATTTTGTATAACACCTAGTAAATCATCAACTTGTATAGGTTTTAGTAAATAATCGGTAACGCCAAACCTAATTGCTTGTTTTGCATATTCAAAATCATCATAACCTGAAATTAATACAAATTTGCAATCGTAGCCTTTATCGCGGCAAGTTTTAATTAGCTCAATGCCAGTCATTTTTGGCATTTTTATATCAGTTATAACTATATCTATACCCAATGTTTCAATTATCTCTAAGGCGTCTAACCCGTTATATGCTGTGTAAATAGTTATATCCAAATTTTGCCAATTAATAGCCTGTTTTATGCGTGTTACAACGTCTTTTCTATCATCAACTAAAAGTAAGTTATGCATGTGCACCTCTATTTTTTATACGTATTTCCACAAGTGTTAAATCATCTTGTGTACGCATGTGTTTTACATAAGCATTATTATGATAGTGTAGCTCAAGACGTTTTTTAAGTGTATCAAGCGCAAAGCCACTACCATTATACTTTTTACCTATTTTATTAACAGTGTTTTCAAAACCAACACCGTTATCTAAAACTTGTAAAACTAGCGTATCCTCTTCACAGAAAATATTTACCCATATCATACCATCTTGCTCAAAATCAGCAAAACCATGTATTATGCTATTTTCCACAAGTGGTTGCAATATAATTTTAATTATTTTTTCTGTGCGCAGTTCTTTATCAAAACAAATTTCATAGTTAAATTTATCACCAAAAACTTGTTTTTGTATAATTAAATAGCTTTCCAAATGTTGCACTTCGTGTTCTAGCGATATAAACTCATCGCCCTTGCTAAGGCTAATGCGTAACATTTGCGATAAATTCACAATAGCACTGCAAACTTCTTTACTTTCGCCACCTAGTGAGTACCAATAAATGCTATCGAGTGTGTTGTATAAAAAATGAGGGTTCATTTGTTCTTGCAAAAGGCGCATTTCTATGTGCCTTTTTTCGGCTTCCTCTTGCTTAATGCGTATTTTATCTTCTTCTACAATTTGGTTATATAAAATAAGCTCGTCTTGCAGTTGAACAAACGTATTACCAAGTTTTGCAATTTCATCTTTACCTTGCACAGCAAGCTTTGTGCTGTAATCTTGGTGTTGCATACGCTCTGCCATAGCTGTTATTTGGTTCAACGGGGTTGTTATATTTCGCACAACGTAAAAAATAAATAATATATATAATGCAAGCATAACAGCAAATAAATACTGAACAAACCTTTGCATTTCATAAAATTCTGAAAATAAAATTTCATCGCTTTGCAAAGTTTGTATGCTCCAACCGCTTATTTCAAGTTCTGCAAATTGTACATAATCATAGTCTTGCACTTGGATATTATCTTGATACAATGGCTCACCTTGTGTGTTGAGCAAACGCACAACACCAAAAATATTACTTTCTAAATCGCCTAAAATATCTAATAAAAAATCATAACGCAAGTTAAAAACACAATAAACCGTTTGAGGCGGTAACGCTCCATTTGCGGCAGATAATATCGAAAATTCAAATATTAATGGTAAAAGCAGATGACCATCTTGATCTATAATTACAGTATCGTGAAAATACAAACTACCATTGTCAGGTACATTATCTAACAATGGGTAAATATCATAACTAACCTTTTTGCTTAAATTTGAAATAATAGTATCTTCAATTACAAGTTGTGCAGAATATAAAAGGTTACTTTGCACAACAAATTGTGTAAGCATCTCCTGAATGTTGGAGTAAGATATAGCATCCTGCTCTTCAAGATAGTTGCTTATAGATATATTAATATCATGTCCTATAATCCCGCCATGTATAAGCTGTATAAGATGGCCAAATTCACTATCCATATAAACACGTGCTTGTTCAACCGCTTCATCGCTAATAACATTTATTTTATCTTCTAACATGCGCTTATTTGTAAGGTAAAATAGAGCATACAATAAAATTGCTACAATTAATACCCCTGATATAGTTATAAATAAAATTTTAGTGCGCATTTTTAAACGAGATAAAATCTTTGTCATTTTTGTTCACCTGTTAGATATTAAAAACATGTTCGTTTATTGTATTTTTTTCAATGATTTCTATTATAACACATTTTTCTTTTTTGCAAACATTAACATTTTCAACAATAGTTTTACCTTGAAGTGCAGTTGCAATAACATTGATAAACACTGCGTTTTCGCCATATTTCCTTTCGATTAAAAAATTAATATCCTCGCAAGTAGGGTTGTTAGGCCCTGTTGCATAAAACATGGTAGAATCAAAAAGAGCAGTATAAACATCTGTTTGTAAGTTTTCATATAGATAACTTGTTTTCAAAAGCTTGTTTTCACACAAAAGCTCCTGTACTGTGTGCAAATAACAAAAAGGTTCTTTTTTTGAAAACTCTGGCAAAATATTTCCTTTTTGGTTTTGCTCAATACGCTCACCATTAAAGTGCATTACCCAATCTATACTTTTGTTCTCTTTAACGTTTTCAACCGTAAAAACATCTATAATGTAATTAGGTGTTTTGTATAATTGGCGATGCATAGTTACACCTTTATAACTCTCTTCGTCCCATTGGCAAATAACAAAACTATCTGGCATTTCATAATTGTTGTCCCAATGTACACGTGCATCAATAAAACAATGTTTTTCATCACGTTCAAAATTTAACACTTCGGCCTTGCTAGGTGCATGGTTTTCCTCGTTGATAACAACAGTGTTGTGTGTACCTGTGTTTTTAAAATATTTGTAGTGATAATACGCACCATAACCAGTAGTGCCAAAATCTATGCTTATAGGTTTTTTATCATAATAATACGAAATTCCAAGGCGGTCATAGTGGTCGTGCTCGCCACCATAAGGGCTATGCCTAAACAATAAGTACTGTTTAGGATCATCACGTATTATAGTCACTCCTGAACCAACGGCAGAATGATATTCAGGCAAGGTTAAATCGGCGATAATTGGCAACGTATCAACACCATAAAAAAAAGATTGTAAATCGCCACGTGATTGTAATTCATATTTAATATTAAGTGCCTTTAGTAGCATATCGCTTTTGTAGCTTTTATAAGCAAACTCTAGTAAATCGTGTGAGTCAATAGGCCTGTGGTGTGGTGCAGTATCGTTTATTTGCGGTAGTGAGCCGTCAGGCAACACGTATTTCAATGATACATCAAACATCTTTTGATATAGCGGATGCATTATATTGCTGTGCTTAGTATGCTGTGCAAATTTTTCGTAAGCAAAAAAACTTTGCAATGCATAAAAATGATATCCTAGCGAACATTCAAACCATATACCGTCCTCTAAAACACCGTTTTCTAACTGATACAACAAACCATATTTTTCATAAACTGCAAAATTAATATATTCGTCATTGTTTAAAATTAAACCTATTACCGCTATGGCAGAGTTGGTTATAACCTCGTGGTTATGTATTTGGTCATGGCGGTTTTGCACCAAAAATTCAGCACCGCATTTTAACAAATCTGTTTCGATTAAATTTTGTTCTTCATCTGTAAGCGTATCTTTTATTAAGTCATAGCTATACGCAAGTGTGCGCAAAAAAGTTGCCTCGCAAAGTGTTTGTGCGTTAGCTTTACCAGGGCCATTGTAAGGTATATCGCCGTGTACTTCATAATTAGGATAGTATTTTGCGTATTCTAGCAAAATATCACCTGCTTTTTTTGCATAACTTACGTTTTGAGTTAAAATATATAAAAGCCCTAACTCGTGTGCGGCATCACAGTTTTTACCATTTGTTAAACGCCACCAAGCACCATCATATGGCTCGCCTTTATACTGCTTGCCACAGTTTGGGCATATATGTTTTTTGTTTTCAAAAAAATTATATGTTAGTTTTATTGAGCAATCGTTGCAGTAATAGTAATGCCCCCAATTTGCAAGACCTGTTGTTTGTATTTGTAAATCGTTTTCGTAAATAAGGGCACTAGTATTTTTTAGGTTTTCTATAATGCTTTTATTTGTATTTATTTTTTTTCTAAAATTATCAATTTCAAGTTGTGTGAACTGAATCATAAACTCCTCATTTCTAGCAAAAAAAGCTTTTACCTTTTCACTGCAATAACTCTGTGAAAAGATAAAAACTTTAGTTGTGTTAACCTTTTACAGAACCGTCAGTTAAACCTGACATAAAATATTTGTTACACATAAAGTATATAATCAAAATAGGTAAAATTGAAATAGTAGCACCTGTCATCATTAAGTGCCACTCAGAAGCAGCGCCTACACCCCATTTTAATTGCACAACACCAACAGTTAGTGGGCGCAAATCTTTTTGTGTCATTGTAAAAACAGATGAGGTGATATAATCGTTCCATGTTAATCGGAATTGGAACAAAGCAACAACGGCAAGTATAGGTTTTAATAAAGGCAAAATAATGCGCCAATATATTTTAAAAGGTGTACAGCCGTCAAGCATGGCAGATTCATCAAGTTCTTTAGGTAAACCGCTTATAAAACGTGTAACTAAAAATATATTTACACCTTGTGAGCCAATAAGCATAATTATGATAGGCCAAAGTGTTGTGTGTAGGCCAGTATCAACAGCTAATAGGTACATTGGGCGCAAAGTAACCGCACCGAGTGAAATAAACATTGTGAACAAGTATGTGTTGTATATAACTTTTTTTAGTGGGAATGTGTGTCTTTCTAGGCAATATGCAGTTAATGTGGAAAGCACTAGCGCACCTATTGTTGTAAAAAAGCACATGTAAAGGCTGTTCCAAGTATATGTTGAAAAATTACCTTTTTCCCAAACTTCTATAAAATTTTGCCACTGTGGAACTTCCGGAAGAATAGAACCACCGAGCATTATTTCCATATTGGTTTTTAAACTGCCAAGCATAGCATAGGCAACAGGGTAAATCATAATTATCGAGATTATTGTCAATAAGATGTACCAAATGGTAGTTCCTATTATTCTTTTTTGTTTTAAGCCCATGTTATTTACCCCTTTTCTTAAAATTGTTCTTTAATCTTATCAGACCATTTTAAATATGCTATCGTTATAACGCCTACAAACACAGCAGTAACAAAAGCAACAGCAGAACCATAACCATATTGTTGCACTACAGAGGACTGGCTATCACCTGTCATAAACATCAGTTGGTAAATGTATAAGTAAAGCACATTTGTTGAGTTGTTAGGGCCACCGCCTGTCATAACTAATATCATTTGATAATCTTTAAAAGCTTGTGTAATTGCAAGCATTGTTACAATTTGAGTAATAGGTGTCATCATTGGTAAAGTTATATGCCAAAGCCTACGCCAGCCAGTTGCCCCATCAAGGTCAGCACTTTCGTAAATTTCTTTAGAGATTGTTTGTAAGCCTGCAAGGAAGTATATCATGTAGTTACCAACTGCACCCCAAACAGCAACAATAAGTATTGTTATCATAGCGTTTTCGCTATTATACCAGTTTATAGGTGCATCGATAATATTCCAGCTCATTAGCAATTGATTTACAGAACCGTTGTAAGGGTTAAATATTAAGTAAAACACCATACTTATTATGGAAGCACTTATAATTGTAGGCATAAAAAACACAGAACGGAAAATAGTGCGTCCTTTGATATTCATGTTTAAAAAATAAGCTAACAAAAACGAGATAGGTATAGTAAATATTAATTTACCAAATGAATAAATAAGTGTGTTAACCATTGCTGTCCAAAATATTTCATCTTGCATTATTTTTACGAAATTTTCCAACCCATTAAAACGGAAAGTTCCCATTGAGTTATACTCATAAAACATAAATCTTAAAATCCAAAAAATAGGATATAAAGATGTTAAAACCAAAAAAGCAATGCCTGGTATAAGCATAAAATATATACCGCGTTTGGTTTTAATTTGTGTAAATAAACTGCTAAGTTTTGCCATAAATATCTCCCCCGTTTTAAAAAAATGCTGCGCACTTTCTGACATTACCAAAACACACAAATAAATTCTTATATGAAAATATTTTCGCTTTTAAGTATATATTTTCTTAAAATAGATTTAATTATATGCGTTTAATGTTTGGAAAGTGCAACAGCACATTTTATATATGTTTAAGGATTATAACGTACCATCTGCTTTTGCTTTTGCAAGAGCATCGTTATACTTAGTATTTAGCTCCGCAACAGCATCCACTGAATTTTTTTGACCAAATATTACAGCTGCTGCAACTTGGTAATATGTGTCACCCTCAATTACCATACCAGCATTATGTGGGTCTGGTGTGCGCAAGATATCTGTATCAGTTAGAACAAAATATTCTGCACCGTATTTTTCAGCTGGTTTAGCAACTGCACTAACAGCAGGGTTTAAAATAGAGCCAAAGCCGTTTTCTGAATAACCAATTTGGAAATCAGTGTCATAGAACAATGACATAACTTTCCAAGCAGCCTCTGGATTTTTAGTTTGAGCTGAAAGTGCCCAACCAGAACCACCAGAAACACCAATTGGGAAATCATCGCCTGCGTTCATCGTAGGTACTGGTGCAGCTGCCCAGTTTGCCTCTGTTGGGAATTGATCAGCATAAACGCCAACTTCCCAGTCAGCAGACATATACATGCCTATAACACCAGCTGCAAATTGTGCACGCATTGGGTCTATATCAAGGCCCTCTGCACCAGGGAAGAACGAACCATTAGCAAACATTTCAGCATATTTATCTACAACTGTAAAATATTTTGTAAAATCATATGTTTCTGTTTGTGCATCATAAATAAAGCAATCACTACGCTGTGCAACTATATCGACTGAGCGTGAAAGCGCACTAGATGGATTTTTAAGGTTTGCAGCTACGCCATATATACCCTCGCCAGAAAGTGTATCTGTGATAGTTTTAGCGTATTCAACCATTTCATCCATAGTTGTTGGTGGAGCCTCAGGGTCAAGGCCTGCTTTTTCAAAAACATCTTTATTGTAAACAAAGCGGAATGGTGCACCTATGTAAGGTATTGAGTATAAAACATCGTCATAAGATGTAATATTATCAATAGCAATAGTGTCGCCGTAATCAGCTTTTATGCTATCCGTAACATAGCTATCAATTGGCATCATCATATCTTTTTTCGCATAAGAGGCAAATGCGCTTTTTATACGGAAGACATCAGGTGCTTGGTTGCTTTGAAAAGCAAGGTCTAAGTTTGTATCGAAATCATCTGTCATAACTTCGTAAACAACTTCTATATTATCAGTATTTGTAGCATTGTACTCATCAAGCATAGGCAAAACGTAATCCATGTCATGACGTTGGAATGTCCACAATGTAATTACTGTTTTTTCACCACTTGCAGCAGAGCTTGCCTCTGTGCCAGTTGAACTATCGGTAGTAGCGGATGATGTTGCAACATCGGATGGTGTGCCACAAGCAGCAAGTGCGCTAACGCTGGCAACCGCACCAGCAACTTTTAGGAAAGAACGACGAGAAACTTTTTTCATGATAATGCTCCTTATTCATTTTATGAATTTCCAAAAATTTATGTGGTAAAAGAATGTTTTTAGTATACAAATAAAACTTAAACTTTACAATAAGATATTATTTTAAAAAAAGTGGGGAATTTTTATACCTAAAACATTTGAGCGAAAAATACCGACTATTGCAGAATAATACCAACCTTTTTTGTAATAATTTTGATATTTTATTAATTTATTTTGAGCTTACTATTAATAAAGTTTGTAATTATCAAAAAAATAGGCGGAATAATTCCGCCTATTTTTACACTTACATAATATTAAATTGTTTAGTATTTGCAAATATAGTAGCTTAATATCTATACTTGCTTAAACACCATAAAACAAACATACGTTTTACCCTCTAACACCAACACGCCTAAAAGCAGCGTCGCCCTTAAAGGTATCAATGTTATAAAGCAATAATATATCATCATACCCATTTTGCTCAATTAAAGGGTCTATACCGTATGAATAAGAGCGGTAATCCAAAACATCTATAGTTGCATAGTTAGCAGTTAAAAATGGCACAAGGCTATTTGCATAACTATCTTTAACAACTAAAATGCTACCCTCACCGTCGCCCTCAATGCGTGAAAAACCGTTGTTACCTTGTAAAAATGCGCCGTATTTATCATACTGGTCAAATTTTTCGTAGGTGTAAAGATCGCCAGCAGTGCCCTCGCCTAGTTTGCCCTCGGCAAGTATTTGATAAACTGTCATCTGATTTTCAAGTGGATAATAAGTTAAAACATCTGGCACTACATCATAAATGCGTGCTTTTGCGTAGTGTGTACCATAAAAGTTTTCAACGCTTACGCTTTCTGCTGTTGAAACATCAAAAGGTGTTAAACCTCGACTCTCACAATAAGCCTCGTATGCGTAATATGCGCCAAGGGTTGTCCAGTGGTGGTCGGTGCGGTAGTAAATATATTCATCGCTGTGCTCGCCTAATGTTTGGCGCACATCTATAACGTTAGCACCTGCGTTTTGTGCTATAGCTAAAGTTTCGTCAATCAGTGCGCCTGTGTCTAATAGTGGCACATTTGCTGGCAAGTTTTCAGGGTATACTAGCGTTGCAGTTGGTGCAATTATCACACTTAGTTTATCGCCGTATTCACTTGCAAGGCTATCAAGCGCATTTAGGTTGTGTGGGTAGTTGGTTTCTTCTGTTGCGAGCATGTCAAAAGCCTCAACAAACATCATGTCGTCATCGCCTAGTAAAATGCCCCCAAGGCTATTTTTTTGGAAAATAGCGGTTTCAAAAAAGCCGTAGCTTTCTATAAGCCCATCCGAAAAAGCAACTTGTTCTTTTACGTTTGTGTTAAAATCATTGCAAAAATCTTTTAACTCATCGCTTGCTTTTTCAAAACTAGTAAACTTTGAAAAATCAAGCACAGGCATTTGCTCTAAGTCTTTGTTTTGCGTTTGGCTAGACTCTATATCTGGTGTTGCGCTGTCATAAATAGACATTCCAAAAAGTAATATGCAAAATAAAATCAACAATGGGTAATTTTTAAGGTTCGATAAAACGTTTGTTTCTTTTTTCATGTTGTTTTACCTCCTTTAAAAGTTAAAGTATAGGAAGGGGCTGTTGCCACTGCCTACAACATAAATAAAGCTAATAATTAACAAAGCGCCAACAGTTGCAAGGCGTGTAACTGTGTGTTTTTTTAGTGCGTTCCAAATTTTTTCGATAAGTGGTGTTGCACAAATAATGCTAACGATAAATAAAACAGCATAATTGCGTAAAGAGAACAAAGCAGAAACACCGCCAGAAAAGGAAAATAATTTTTGGAAAAGCAAGGCAAAATCAACACCAGGGTCGTTGCCTATAAACATTGCCCAGCCAACCACAACTAAAAATAGCGTATAAATATGTGGCCAAACTTTGCCTTTTTTGAGGTGTTTGAGTAAAAAGAATTTCTCAATAGCTAGTAAAACAAAGTAGTATAAGCCCCAGCAAATAAAGTTCCAGTTTGCGCCGTGCCAAATACCAGTTAATGCCCAAACAACAAAAATATTTAAAATTTGGCGCTTTAAGCCAAGGCGGTTGCCACCTAGCGGAATATATACATATTCCTTAAACCAGCTCGAAAGCGTGATGTGCCACCTGCGCCAGAAATCTGTTATAGAGCGTGCTATATATGGGTAGTTGAAGTTCTGCGGGAAGTTAAAGCCTAGCATTTTACCCATGCCTATTGCCATCATGGAATAACCTGAAAAATCAAAATACAACTGGAATGAATACGCAATAACACCTAGCCACACTAAACCTGAGGAGGCGTTTTCCAAACCAATAAAGCTCACTGAGGGGTCGCTTGCAACGCCGATGATATCTGTCCAAACGGCGGCTATTGTATCCGCAAGTAGCACTTTTTTGGCAAGGCCAAAGGTAAAAATAGCAATGCCTTCTTCAATTTGGGCTAGTTTTATGCGCCCTTTGTAAACGTGTAATTGGTCGCTGACATCTCTATATTTAACTATAGGCCCTGCGATAAGTTGCGGAAACATTACCACATATGCGCCAAAATCAATAATATTGTGTTCTGTTTCAACCTCTTTGCGGTAAACGTCTATGGTGTAGGATAAAGTTTGGAAGGTATAAAAACTAATGCCAAGCGGTAAAACCTCTATGCCTGTAATTGTTGCTATGCCAAGGCCTGTTAGAGCGTTTAAAGTTTCTATTAAAAAGTTTGCATATTTAAAGTAAATTAGCATTGAAAGGCTACCAGCAACGCCTAGCACTAAAAATAAAATGCGCAAACTTTTAGCTCGCCCCCACCGTTCCATCGCAAGGCCACAGCCATAATTTATGAGTATTAACGTTAGCATTATAGGGAAAAACTGCACCTCACCCCACGAGTAAAATACCAGTGAGCAAATAAAAAGTACAGTATTTTTTAGTTTTGCAGGCGCAAGCCAGTACAGCGCAAGCGTTATTGGCAAAAAGCGCAATAAAAATATTACAGTGCTAAATATCAAAAGGCAAACCTCCGCCTAAAGTGAAAAATATAAAATTAAAAATGATAAATAAATAGTAAATAGCTAAATGAAAAATGTAGTATAGTAAGTGTAAATAAAAAAAGGGGAAATGAGTTTTATTAATTAATAATTCTCAATTCCCCTTTGTGATTTATTATTGGCACTTTTTATTAATTAAAAGCCTCACTAAGCGCTGTTTCAAGTGTTGCGCTATCTGTTACTTCAGTGCTTTCTATAACAACAACAAAAGTGTTGCCATTTTGCAAAATTTGGCCTTCTTCAGCTTTTTCTAGTGCTGCTGCAAAGTCAGGGTAGTTGCCCCACCATGTAATTTGTTGTGCCATGTATGCCTCTAAAGCAGCTTTAACAACATCCGCTTTGCCTTCAGTAACGTCTATAACAAGTGTTAAACCAGAGTTATCGCCATCGTTACTTGCAACGCCTTTAAAGCTTGCTATATCTTCCATTGCAAATAAAAAGTCAAGTTCAAGGTTCATTTCAGTGATTTCACGTGGGTTTGAAATTACGTTTGCTGTGTTTATACTATCAAAAATAGCGTTTACATCAACTGCTGTTGCTGTATCTTCACTAGCGGTATCTTCGCTAGTAGTTTCAGAGCTTGTAACCTCACTTGAAGTGCTAGTGTCAGTGCTTGTGCTTTCAGCGGTGCTGGAGCTTGTTTCGCCACAACCTGTTAGCAAAGCAACTGAAAGTGCAAGGCTTAGTGTAACAGTACCTAATTTAATAAAGTTGTTTTTTGTTAGTTTCATAATAAATCTCCTTCATATATTATAAACGTGTGTAAAATTAAATATAAAATTCAATATTTAATAGCATACCATATTTTACCTAAAAATTCAATTAAAGTGCTGTGAAAGTTAAAAGAAAAATATCGTTTTTGCTTTAATAGCTATATGTGCATTATACCAGTGTTATTTAAAAGTGTTAGCTTGTATTAGCTTAAACTAAACAACGTTATATTATTAAGTTTAACTTAAATACTCATCATAATAATCCTCTAAACACAAGCCGCTCTCATAAATTGCAATGGCATTTTCAACACCAACATAGCGCCAGTGCCAAGGCTCGTATATTATGCCTGTTGTTGCTTGGTCTTCACGCGTGTAACGCAAAATAAAGCCATAATTTTGTGCGTTTTCAGCAAGCCATGCAAACTCTGGTGTATCTTCAAAGCCTGTATCAAGCCCCATAAAAGCGGGGGTGTTTATATCTACAGCAAGGCCACAGTTGTGTTCAGAGTATCCAGGCACAGCAACAACAGTTGCTGCTTTTGTGCGAGCTTCCTCTTCGGTGTAGCCTTGGTCTAAGTATTCCTGTGTTTCGTTATCGTAAAGTGTTGTCTGGTATGATACACTGCGATAGCCAGATTGTGCAAGCAAGGTTAACCCTGCATTAGTAGCGTCTGCTTGCATTTGTAAAAACGCATCAGCCGCATTAACCTCAAGCTCACGCCCTAGCGAGGCATTTACAACCTTTGTTTCAACTGTGTAGTTTTCAGGCACTGGGTTTTCACTGTTTATCAAAATCATATATGGATCGCTTAGCATATCCTCTGCTAAAGCGGCGGCGGCAACTGCCTGTGCATCTGGTGTTGGCTGTGCTGTACTTGTTGGGGTAGAATCACTTTCAGCTGTACTTTCAGAAGCGCTTTCAGCTGTACTTTCAGAAGCGCTTTCAGAGCTTTCGCTTTGCGTAGTATCGCTAGAACCGTTAGTGTTTTCCTCATTGCTAAATATATCAGCACCTTGAAAAAGCATAACTATCGCAACTATAAATACAGCCAAAAAAACACCTAACAAAACATTAGGCAAAAGGCTTTTTTTGCGCCTTCTGCGGCGTTTAACAGCTGGTCTCCTTGGCAAGGTTCTCCTGCTTTGGTTATTGCTGTTTTGTCTGTGATTATTTTGTGGCATAAAATCTCCTTTTATGATTAACGGCTTTACTTATTAGATATAAACTGCACCAATTTTAACTTACTATAACACTTTATATAGATTTTTCGTGATTTTTATTATCACGTTCATTTTTTTAAGGGTACATGCTACTTATATTACCTTTTTTTGTTGTCGATGTCAATTTTTCGACGAAACTTTAGCACATTTTACAAAATGCATAATACTTTAAAATATGGATAAACTAAACACTAATCATACTTACACAATATTAATAAGGAGCAAGGCGATGAAATTATCAAAAGCCGAATATAAAAATTTTTTAAAACAGCACGAGCCACGTTCAAATCTTGTTAAAGATTGTGTTTGGGCTTTTTGCGTTGGTGGTTTAATTTGCACATTAGGTGAGGCTATACGCAATTTTTATCTAAACCTCGGTTTTACCAAAGATGAGATGAGCATGCTCACAAGTGGCACATTAATATTACTTTCAGCTATATTAACCTCTGCTGGCGTGTACCATAAACTTGGCGCAAAAGCAGGCGCTGGTACACTTGTGCCAATAACAGGTTTTGCAAATGCAGTGGTTAGCCCAGCTATTGAATTTAAAACCGAAGGTTTTGTTGCAGGTGTTGGTAGTAAAATGTTTGTAATAGCTGGCCCTGTAATAGTATATGGTACCTTTGCAAGTGTGCTGTGGGGCATTGTTTACTATTTTATAAAGCAGTTTTGAGTATGCTCAAAACTGCTTTGACAGAAAGGGGACATATGGCACGACATATAGGTGATACAATTTTTTTTGAAAAACAAATTGTTATTAAAAGTTATGCAGCTGTTGGTGGCAAAAAAGAGAGCGAAGGCCCTTTATCGGCTGGCTTTGATGCACTTTTTAAGGATAATTATTTAGGTAAGCAAACGTGGGAAATGGCCGAGAGCGCACTGCAACACAAAGCAGTAGAATTGTGTTTGCAAAAAGCATGCTGTAAACCAGAGGATGTTTCGTTTGCTTTTGCTGGTGATTTACAAGCACAATGCACAGCCAGTAACTACGCCATGCGTGAATTAGGCGTGCCTTTTTTAGGCTTATATGGCGCATGTAGCACAATGGCCGAAAGCCTTGGGATATGTGCTGTGTTTTGTGAAAGCGATTGCGCAAAACACACTTTAGCTGTTACCTCTAGCCATTTTTGCACAGCCGAAAGAGAGTTTCGCACACCGCTAGATTATGGCGGCAAGCGCACACCTAGCGCACAGTGGACAGCCACCGCCGCCGGCGCTGTGCTAGTAGGTGCAAAAACCGCCAAAACACAAACCGAAGTTAAACAAAACCAAATAATCCGAGCCAAAACTACTCAAACAGAAAATACAATTTTAATAAAAGCCACAACCTTTGGCCGTGTGCAAGATTTAGAAGTTTGCGATATAAACAACATGGGTGCTGCTATGGCACCAGCCGCCGCCGCAACCTTGTGTAAATATTTTGCAGATAGCCAAAAAACGCCTAGTGATTTTGATGCTATTTTCACAGGTGATTTAGGCGCATTTGGCAGTGCACTTTTAATTGAAGTTATGGAACGTGAAGGCGTAATTTTACAAAACCATAAAGACTGTGGTTGCCTATTATATAGTAAAGAAAAACAAACAGTAAATGCTGGTGGCTCTGGCGCAGGGTGCAGTGCGAGCGTGCTTGCAAGTTATATTTTACCAAAGCTAAAAAAAGGCGAACTGCGCAAAGTTTTATTTGTGGCAACTGGCGCACTTATGAGCCAAACAAGCTTTTTACAAGGCGAAAGTATACCTGGCATAGCACATTTAATAGAGCTTGAAAGCAGTGTATTTTAATAATAAAGGCAAAAATAAAAAATCAACAAACAAAACTTAATATTACACATTAGTTTAAATACAGCAAGCAAGCACAAATTAGGGTATGCGCCTGAATTTGAAAAGGAGGTAGCATGAATTATATATGGGCATTTTTAGTAGGTGGTGTTTTATGTGTTATTGGGCAACTAGTACTTTCGCTAACAAAGCTAGGGCCTGCAAAAATACTAACAGGTTATGTGGTAGCTGGCGTAGTGCTTTCGGCAATTAATATATACGACCCCTTGGCGGAATTTGCTGGCGCTGGTGCAACTGTGCCACTTTTAGGTTTTGGCCATTTGCTTGCAAAAGGTGTTGAACAAGCAGTGGACGAAATGGGGCTTATAGGCGCACTAACAGGTGGGCTTACTGCGGCATCTTCTGGCATAACAGTTTGCTTATTATGTGGCGTGGTTTTTGCACTAATAGCAAAAAGCAAAGACCAAAACTAAACCCATATAAAACAAAAAAGCTCTGCTATGTAAAACATAACAAGAGCTTTTGAATCGTCTTATAAAACTATTATGCAGATTTATTTGCACGTTTAGCCATACGGCTAATTTTACGGCTAGCTGTGTTCTTTTTAAGTACACCTTTAGCACGTGCTTTATCAATCGCAGAAACAGCGGCAATAACCACAGCATCTTTGTTTTCGGCATTCGCTACGATGGCGGCGTCAGCCTTTTTGACGACTGTTTTAAGGTTTGTCTTTATCGCTTTATTGTGTGCAGCTTCTTTTTTAGATTGCACAACACGATCTTTTTGAGATTTAATATTAGGCATTCGTTCCACCTCCTTAGCTACCTATGACAGTACGATATATAATATCACATTTAAACGCAATTATCAAGTGTTTTTTGCAATTTTTTTTAAATTTTATATTTTTTTTTATTTCAAGGCTTTTTTTGCCAGTTAGGAGCAACATGACAAACACAGATTTTGCAGATGAAATTTTCTCACGAGGTTCAAAAACTATCGAATTACCGAAAGGAGTTACTCTTGCAAGTGCCCATGCACATGGCGTGACAATAACGCGTGTAGAAATTAAGCGAGATGGCCTAATACGCCCAAAAGGCAGATATATAACTTTAGAAACACCAGCAATTTCGCTTTTAGATAAAAACGATGAACACGTTATAGGCATAATTTCAAACGCTATAACCACCCTACTACCCAAAGAAGGCAAGGTGTTAGTGGTTGGTGTGGGTAACCCTAACATAACGGCAGATGCCCTAGGGCCATGCACAGCGCAAAAGGTATATATTGCACCCACCCATAATTTACAAAACCACCATTTGCGCAAAGTGTGCAGTGTATCGCCAAGTGTTTCTGCCAAAACTGGTATACCATTAACTGAAATGCTTTGCGCTATAGTGGAGCGCACAAAGCCAGCGGCTGTGCTATGCATAGATAGTTTAATGTCTACTGAAACTGCACGCCTTGGGCGCACTATACAATGCACAGATACAGGCTTAATGCCATCTGATAAAACCCACGCAAAACATATAACGGAGGATGTTTTAGGCGTGCCTGTAATAGCTGTTGGCATACCAACACTTATGCAAACAAAATATGGTGAGGATTTTATACTTGTGCCACGCACTTTAGATGAGGCAATTGCACAAGGTTCAGCTTTAATTGCAGCAGCGATAAACCGCGCATTGTATCCGCAATTTACAGTTTCACAACTTGCATGGCTTGCACAGTAGGTTTTAACAATTAAAAATTTACTGTTTACTATAATATCGAAAAAGCAAGCGTATATTGTTAATCAAGTTTTAATATAGTGCAAGTTAGGTTTATTTTGCACTTGTCCATTTTTTTGCATAAAACCCAAAAACTCATCATACAATTTAGTTATGTAACAGTTTTTTAGAAAGGTGGGGTGACATGCAAAAAAAACAAGGTCTTGTCACCTTTAGTGTAGCTATGCTTGTGCTTATGGTGGCGTTTTTTCACCCTGTTTTTTTAATGGGTGGCATAGCTTTTTTTACAAACCCACAAATAGCATTTAACCAAATGTTAAACTACACCCCACAAAGTACACCTGTGCTAATGCCAACACCTACATTTATAGTTTTGCCGAGCGCTTCGCCAACGCCTAGCCCCACGCCTACGCCAACACCTTTTACTGGCGAATTATTGGGCGAAATTGAACTTATACCCGACACTGGTAAACCTGACGGCACTGGTGATGTTATCGAAAAAACATATGCAATAGGCACAGGCGATACATATATACAAGTGGGTGCAGGTAGTATACAAAACATGACAAATAACGCAAACGAGGTTTTACAAGCCGCCATCGCAAACGGTAAAGCTTTTGAAATAGAGCCAAACAGCACCGAGCCACAAGTTTTGATAATGCACACCCACGCCACCGAAACCTACAGGTTATACGAAGGGCTTTACTACGACTTAGACGACACTGCACGCACAACGGACAAAACTTTAGACGTATGCGCAGTTGGCGCAATTATCACACAAACACTAAACGAAGCAGGCATTAACACCTTGCACGACACAAGTTTAAACGATTACCCCAGTTATAACGCAAGCTACGGTAACTCACGCGAGGTGGTGCAAGCGTATCTTGAGCAATACCCAAGCATAAAAGTTATTATTGATGTGCCCCGAGATGCACTAGAGGCACGTGGCTAACGTTATGCGCCAGTTGCAGAAATTAACGGCAAACAAAGTGCACAAGTTATGATTATATCTGGTTGCGAAAACGGCACTACAATAGATTTGCCAAATTGGGAGCAAAATTTAGGTTTTGCAGCTGAATGGGAAGCACAAATGGAAGCGGATAGCCCAGGTTTAACACGTTCGACAATGTGCAGTTACAAATTTTACAACCAAGATTTAACAACAGGTAGCCTGCTTTTAGAAGTTGGTGGACACGGCAACACTTTAAACGAGGCATTGTATGCAGGTAAACTAGCAGCGGAAAGTTTAGCAGAAGTGCTTTTAAATTAATACTGATAAATCAAAAATAAAAGGGGCAATTTAGCCCCTTTTCAATTGCGATAAAATGTGGTAAACTAAGCAATAGCATTTATGTGATATAATTTGCACTTTTGCTTTATGTTGGCTACGTACGCCCGCCAAGCGAAGAAGTGTTATACAAACCTTTTATATAGCACAGGCGAGCTTGTTCACGTATACAAAACATTGCATTTTCACTTTTAACTAAATAAATATGCCCTCGTAGCTCAGTGGATAGAGCATTCGCCTCCGACGCGATGTGCGCTGGTTCGATTCCAGTCGAGGGTATTATCATAACTGACCAATATAGATGCACACTGGAAAAACCCAGTGTGCATCAGGCTTTTTAGAGGTT